>JBPCOX010000250.1:0-2752 GCA_050999825.1 Mycobacteriales bacterium | reverse complement strand
TCAGGCCGCCCTGGACGACACCCACGGTGAGGGCGGAGGCGGCCACGCCCCAGCCGAACGAGGCGGCGAAGGCGACGGCGGCGAAGCCGTCGAGCGTGCTCTTCAGCGCGAGCTGGTCGATCCCGCGGCCGAGGCCGTCCGAGAGCGACCCGAGGATCGTGAGCGGTCCGACGCAGAACACCAGGGAGGCGACGACGTACCCCTCGACGAACCGGGCCCGCGACCCGCCTCCGCCGCGAGCCAGCCGGCCCTGCAGCCAACCCCCGAGCGACTCCAGGCGCCCCTCGATGCGCAGCAGCGACCCCACGATGCCGCCGACCACGACAGCGCCGAGGACGACGAGGACGCTGGCCGACCGGCCCACCTCGCGCACCAGGTCCGCATCGAAGACCGCGGTGACGTTGACGGCCGCGATCATGAGCGTCACGAGGCCGAGGCCGTCGGTGACTACGGAACGGGTCCGTTCCGGCAGCCGCCCACGCAGGACTACGCCGAGCCCGGAACCCACGAGCACCGTGGCCACGTTGAGGACGGTGCCCGCGCCGCGGACCACGGCTGCTCCGTTTCGTCCGATTTTCTTCTTCGCCTGCACCGCCGGCGCGGACCGGCGTACGCTTCGCCGCTGCCCGTCGAGGAGCCTAGCCGCCGACTCCCCGGCGACTTCCCCGCTCGCTTCGAGGAGTGCCCGTGCGTGCCTCCGTCACCGTCCGCCCCGCTACCTCCGCAGACCTGCCCGCCCTGCTAAGGCTCTGGATGGAGGCGCAGGACAACTGGCGCCGAGGGGAGCGGGCCCGGCTGGCCGCGGCTCCGGCGTCGGTGGCGGCACGGCTCGAGGAGCTGGTCGACGGCCCGGACGTGGCGGTGCTCGTGGCCAGCGTCGGCGAGGAGCCGGTGGGGATGACCATGCTGGCGCCGACCGCGCTCGGCCCGCTCTCCGAGGCGCCGGCACTGCAGATGAGCTACGCGGTCGTGGCGGACTCGCACCGCCGCCGCGGCGTGGGCAGGGCACTGGTCGCTGCCGCGGCGTCGTACGCCGACGAGCTCGGCCTGGGCTCGGTGCTGGTCAACGTGCCGCCCGGGCTGCGTGACGCGCACCGGTTCTACGCCCGGCTGGGTTTCGCTCCGGTGCTGACCCGACGGGCGGCGCCGGTCGCCGTGCTGCGTCGTCGGCTCGCCATCCCGGCGCGACGCCCGGTGGTCGACGACCTGGTTCGCAGGCGCTCGCGCCGGCTGCCCGCGGCCATGCCCCTGCTCCGACTCCGGCTCGCGACGGACCGGTCGGCGCGGCCGACCGGCTGAGAGCGCCGGGAGCCGGTCCTAGGATCCGGGCGTGCCCGAGACGGAGGTGACCGCTGCCGGCGACGGCGGCCGGCTGCTCCTTCTCGATGGCCACTCGCTGGCCTACCGGGCCTTCTTCGCCCTGCCGGTGGAGAACTTCGCGACCACCACCGGACAACCCACCAACGCGGTCTACGGCTTCACCTCGATGCTGATCAACGTGTTGGCGCAGGAGAAGCCCTCGCACGTCGCCGTCGCCTTCGACCTGGCGGCGCCGACGTTCCGGCACGAGACCTACGCCGAGTACAAGGCCACCCGATCCGCGACGCCGACCGACTTCCGCGGTCAGATCGGCCTGATCCGCGACGTCCTCACCGCGCTGGCGATTCCCATGGTCAGCGCAGAGGGTTACGAGGCCGACGACGTGATCGCCACGCTGGCGACCGGCGCCGAGCGCGACGGCATGGACGTCCTCATCGTGACCGGTGACCGCGACGCCTACCAGCTGGTCAGCGATCAGGTCACGGTGCTGATGACCCGTAAGGGGATCAGCGACATGACGCGGTTCACCCCTGCCGCCCTGCTGGACAAGTACGGCCTCACGCCGGCCCAGTATCCCGACTTTGCCGCGCTGCGCGGCGACCCCAGCGACAACCTGCCCAACATCCCGGGGGTCGGCGAGAAGACCGCGATCAAGTGGGTGCGCGAGTTCGGTTCACTCGACGAGCTGGTACGCCGGGTGGACGAGGTGCCGGGGAAGGCCGGAGATGCCTTGCGCACCCACCTGGCCGGCGTCGTCCGAAACCGGGCGCTCACCGAGCTGGTCCGTACCGTGCCGCTCGACGTGGGGCATCACGACCTGCATCTCGGCCAGTGGGACCGCGACGAGGTACATCAGATCTTCGACGCGCTGCAGTTCCGCGTGCTGCGGGAGCGGCTCTACGCCACCCTGTCCGCGGTCGGGCCGGAGGCGGAGGCCGGGTTCGAGATCTCCGGCGGCGTTCTCGGCCCCGACGAGGTGGCCGGCTGGCTGGCTGAGCACGCCAGCGGTCCCGGTCGGATCGGCCTGTCGGTGGCCGGCAGCTGGGGCCGCGGCACCGGGGTGGTCACCGCGCTGGCGCTGGCCGCCGCTGACGGCGCGGGGGGCTACCTCGACCCGACGCAGCTGACCGAGGCCGACGACGCGGCGCTGACCGGCTGGCTGGCAGATCCTTCGGTGGCCAAAGCGGTGCACGATGTCAAGGGCCCGATGCTTGCCTTCGCTGCGCACGGGTGGACGCTGGCCGGAGTCACCAGCGACACGGCGCTGGCGGCCTACCTCGCCCTGCCGGGACAGCGCTCGTTCGAGCTGGGTGACCTTGCACTTCGCTACCTGCGCCGGGAGCTGCGGGCCGAGCCGGCGGGTCCGGACGGCCAGCTCTCCCTCGACGGCGGTGACGAGGCGGCCGCCGCGGCGGCGGCGATCGTGCGGGCC
>JBPCOX010000215.1:0-5248 GCA_050999825.1 Mycobacteriales bacterium | reverse complement strand
CCGAGCAGGGTGCTGTAGACGATCTTGCGCATCCGCGGCGTGGCCCGCAGCCGGCCGCTGCGGTAGGCGAAGAGCATGCCGGCGAAGATCATCCCGGTGCCGAGCAGTGCCTGCGGCACGATGCCGGCGTAGGCCGCCTCGTAGATCCGCGAGATGACGCCGATGAACAGGCCCTCGAGTACGGCGAAGACCATGACCAGCGGCGGCCGGATCACCCGGCTGAAGCCGATGACGAAGGACAGCGCCAGCGCGCCGAGCCCCGCGGCGAGTCCGATGGATCCACCGCTCGGGGCGATCACCCAGCCGACGGCAGCCGTGGCGCCGAGCAGCGCGAGCAGCCCGAGCGTGTTGACGACGACGTCGTCGACGGTCATCCGCGGCGAAGTGCTGTACATAGTGTCGAGCTCGCCCACGCTGGGCGTCTCTGACTGGAAGCCGATCCCGCGGGAGAAGGCGGGGTTGCTGCTGCGAAGGGTGGCCATCGCGGTGTTGCTCCTCGGAGGCCGGGGGTTGGGCCGGCGTCCGTACAACGATCGCACGTGCCCCGGTGTTTCCGTGAGTTGCGAACGCCCCTGCGGCAGACTGGAGCTCCGCGGGCCCCCGTAGCCCAACGGCAGAGGCCGCCCTCTTAAACAGGGCGTCAGTGTCGGTTCGAATCCGACCGGGGGTACCCACCTTCTCCTCGGCGGACGCAGCGAAGTCAGAGGTGGCGGTGCATGATGTGCAGGCCGACGTAGCCGTGCAACGGGTGGTGGAAGCCCTCGGGCACGGTCGCTAGCACCTCGAACCCCAGCGAACGCCACAGCGCGACCGCGCGACGGTTGGTCTCCACCACGGCGTTGAACTGCATGGCGCGATAGCCCTCGGATCGCGCCCAGTTCAGGGCGTGCTCGCCCAGGGCTCGACCCACCCCTTTCCCGGCGTGCTGGGGATCGACAATGAAGCTGGCGCTGGCGACATGGGCAGCCGGGCCGCCGTGGTTGGGGTTCATCTTGGCCGTCCCCAGGACCGTCCGATCGGAGTCGACGGCGACGACCGTCCGGCCTGGTGGTGTTAGTAGCCACATGTCGCGAGCCCGGTCCTCGGTGAGGTCGCGGTCGTAGCTGTAGGTCTCGCCGGCCGCCACGATGACGTGCATGAAGGGCCAGATCGCGGGCCAGTCCTCGGCGGTGGCGTCTCGAATTCGCACGGTGCTGAGCATGAGGCGAGATGCGGCGATTCACGAACTGGTTCCCCGCGGGCTCGGGGGGTGTCGGCGTCAGCGGCTGCGACCGCTTGCGCCCAGGCCCCTCGCCGTACGGCGGTGTGGTCTGCGGTGGAGGGCCGGCCGGCGCGGCACCCCCGCCGGGGGGAGGCTGGACGGCCGGCCGAGCACCGGCGTACCGGCTGCGGCAAGCGCGCGCACCGCGGGGTGACCGACGTGCACGCTGGCCGTCGCCGGTCGAACGGCCGCGCCGGCGTGCAGGCGGGCGAGATCTGGGATCTGCGCCTGCTCCACCAGGGACAGCACCGCGCCGGCGCGCGCCCTACGACCCGAGCGGTGCAGGTAGCCCTTGGAGTCGTTGGCCGGGTCGAAGTGCACGACGAAGCCGACGTCATCGACGTGGATGCCCCGAGCGGCGACATCGGTGGCAACCAGCACCCGGGTGCGCCCCGAGCTGAACTCGTCGAGTGCCTCGCGGGCGTCACGTCCAGAATGCGCGTAACAGCCGGCAGGAAGCCCAGGTCGGCCATGTGGTCGGCCTCGTCGAGCACAGCGAGCTGCACCCGGTCGAGGGCGTAGGCGCCGCGGTCCATGAGGTCGAGCAGCCGGCCGGGGGTGGCGACGACCACGTCGACACCACGCCGAGGCTCTCGATCTGGCGGCCCATCGGTACGCCGCCGTAGACCGTGGTCACCCGCAGGTTCAGCGGCTGGCCGAGAGGCCCGAGCTCGTCGGCGACCTGTCGCGCCAGCTCGCGCGTTGGCACCAGCACAAGAGCGCGTGGGTGGGTCGGCGCGGCTCGACCACCGTCAGCTGTGAGGCGCGTGGGCATCTGCAGGCCGAAAGCGAGGGTCTTGTCGGAGCCGGTCTGCGCACGACCGAGGACGTCACGGCCGGCCAGGGCGTCGGGCAACGTGCGCGCCTGGAATGGCGAAGGGCGCGTGTACCCCCCGCCGGGCGAGGACGCCGACGAGGCTCTGCGGCAGGCCGAGCTGGTCGAACGTGCGTGGCTCCGGCGCTGGGCGGGCGAGCGCCGCTGCCAGCGCCGCGTCGAGTGTGGACGGAGGACGGGCGGAGGGCAGGCCGGAAACGCTTGGGCATGAAGGACGTGCTCCTGACGTGTTGCGGCCGCGTGGGAGTTCAGCAGCCCGTCGAAGAGGAGCACTGCACTACGGCGACCTCGCGGGCTCACTCGCCTGCGGGAGGCTCAGCGAGATGCGCCGCTGACTGGATCAAAACTGCCAGGCAGTGATGTTGTTCCCGGCGCGGCCCAGAGTGCCGTCGGTTGCTGCGTGCACCATGGAGCGATGGCGGACGACACGGCGACGGCGCTGGACAGCATGCGAACGGAGCTCGAGGCCCACCTCCAGGCGCTCCAGACGCCCGCGGGTGACCACGGCGGGATCTCGTTCGGCAAGCGGGTCGGCGACGGGACGAGCGTGGCCGTCGAGCGGTTCTCGCAGGTCGCCGCCCACGACCGGCTGCGGGCGATGCTGACCGATGTGATCCGGGCGCAGGCGAAACTCGCCGACGGGACGTACGGGAGCTGCGATCGCTGTAGGGGAGCCATCGCGCGAGAGCGGCTCGAGGCGCTTCCGTGGGCGACGCACTGCCGCTCCTGCGCGACAAGTCGCTGACGACACCGTCTGAGGGTCGGCCCGATCGACCAACGCCAGCGTGGACCACAGGTTCCTTACAGCTGTCTGACGGGGGCGCCTCCAGCGCCGCTCGCGGACGCCGGCGGTGGTTGCCTGGCGAGACCACATCCCGCCAGCAGACAAGGAGCGTACGAAACCGCGTCGCATCTCGGCTACGGAGAGGTTCCACGTTCATGCGCAGACGCAAGCTAGTGGGTCTTGCGGTCGTCACGGGTCTCGCCCTTGGCACGCCGCTGGCCTTCCTCAGCTCCGCCACCGCTACGCCCAAGGCGGCGACGGCTCCCGCCGCCGTACCGGGGCAGACGACCGGCATCCTGCCGGTCAGTAAGATCATCCTGGAGAGCACGGTCCAGGTGAACTTCAACCACTTCAGCGTCACGCTGCCGCTGCACAAGGGCAGCTTCAACGGCAAGCGGGTCTGGTACATCCTCACCGAGGCCTCCGACGAGGGCGCCGCCGCCGACCTCAACCTGAACTTCGCGCCGAAGCTCGCCAACATCGGCATCGGCTGCGCGGCCTGCGTGCAGGAGGTGACCCAGACCGTGCCGGCAGGCAACAAGTTCGGCGAGGCCATCACCAACTTCGAAGGCGTCCCGAACTTCAGCCCGACCCGGGTCCTGAAGGCGGGCCCGAAGGGCTTCCCGCCCGCCGTTGCCAAGCCGGGTGGCATGGGCGACGCCAACTACAGCCCGTTCATCCGGTTCAAGGGCTCCACCACCGTCTACAACGCGCCGGTTATGGCGGTCGGCGACGGTCCGTACGACGTCGTACGCCACTCCAACACCGCCGACCGCGTTCTCAAGGTCAATCCGGCGAAGCCGGCCGGCCCCGGACGGTACTTCGCGCCGTCGGTCGAGCTGCTCATGATCCGCGGCTTCGACTCCGGCCAGCCGATCCTCTACATCAGCACCGAGTCCAGCGACCCGGTCACTGCGACGCTCGAGCGCGCGACCTTCGTGCCGCTACTCGGCAAGACCCCGTTCAGGGGCGGTGACGACTTCCTCGGGTCCGTCCGCGAGCGGATCTTCCCGTTCGTAAACGGGCAGACCGGTCGGAACAACCCCGAGGCTCAGGGGCTGGCGCACCTGATCCTCGACGGGCACGCGGCCGAGGACGCCTACCTGGGCAACACCTCGCTCATCCGGGCGCTGCAGGTCGGCGGAGACGCCCTCAACATCCAGGGCGACTTCCCCACACTGAATGACCCGCACCGCAAGTTCGCCTACAGCCCGCTGTGGGAGGCGAACTTCGCCCAGTGGACCGACAAGGCGGTCCGGCTGGGCCTCAACAAGCGCCAGACCGACGAGTTCCAGCTCCTGAACCTGGTGGCGACCCGACCGGACCTGATCACCGGACCGTTCGGAACGCCGTTCGGATCGACCAACGTGCTCATCAACTGCCCGGTCATCGGCTTCACAGCCAAGATGCCGACCGAGGATCTGGTGAAGCCGATCCCCGGCGCGCAGGTCGAGACCCGAGGGTCCTTCCAGCGCTGATCCGCAAGGACGGAGACGACCGTGGGCTGGCAGCCGCCCACGGTCGTCTCTGCGTACGGCCGCAGGAGATGCGGCCGGCCAGGTTCTTTCGGGCACCGAACGCATGGCGATTCCGTCGCGACCCGAGCTGGCGCCGTGGCTACGCTCCGACCATGCCTTCCACCCCCGGTCGTCGTGGTTTCCCGGCGATCGAGGACTACGCGTTCCTCTCCGACTGCTCCTCGGCCGCCCTCGTGGACCGCGAGGGGTCTGTCGACTGGTGGTGCGCCCCCCGCTTCGACTCTCCCTCGGTGCTCGGCCGGCTGCTCGACCCCGAAGCCGGCCACTGGGCCCTGCATCCGGTAGACGCCTTCTCGGCCGAGCGCGACTACGTGGACGACAGCCTGGTGCTGCGGACGGTGTTCCGCACCGGCTCCGGCGAGGTGGCCGTCACCGACGCCCTCGCCTTGGCGCGCGGCGCGCGTGGACACCAGATCGGCCTCCACAGCCCGCACCTGCTCCTGCGGCGGGTCGAGGGCCTTTCCGGGACCGTCGACATGGCGAGCGACCTCGCGCCCCGCATGGAGTACGGCCGAACCGAGCCTCACCTACGGCCCCGCGACGGCCGCGTCGAGGCCCGGGGCGGACCGGCGCGGCTGACGATGAGCACTTCCGGGGACGTGCCGATGCGGTGCGAGGACGGCTTCGTCCGGTCCCGTTTCGCGGTGGCCCCTGGCCAAACGGTCGACTTCCGACTCCATTACAGCCCCTCCTTCGGCGAGCTGCCGGAGGTCGCGGCCGCGGACGAGCCGACGATCGACGACACCATCGAGGCGTGGCGGTCCTGGGCCGCACAGCACACGGCGTACGACGGTCGCTTCCGCGACCAGGTGCGGCGCAGCGCCCTGGTC
>JBPCOX010000176.1:0-6062 GCA_050999825.1 Mycobacteriales bacterium | reverse complement strand
GCACCGGGATGATCTTCGCCGGCATGCTCTTCGCCTACCGCAGCGGCCGGCTGCGGGCCACGCCGCGGATGCGCAAGATCGTCTACAGCACCCTGCTCGGGGTCGTCGGCCTCGGCCTGGTCGACCTTCTGTTGCGCACTACGACCGGCAGCCATCTGCCGGTCCTGAACGACGCCACCCCGCTGGGCATCCTGTTCAGCGTCGGCATCCTCGTCGTCGCCTCGCTGCAGTTCATCCTCGACTTCGACTTCATCGAGCGGGCCATCGCGGCCGGCGCGCCCAAGTCGGAGGCCTGGCGCGCGTCGTACGGTCTCCTCGTCGGCTTCGTCTGGGTCTACCTCGAGCTGCTCCGGCTGCTGTCCAAGCTCCGCCGGTAGCCCGCTGTCGACGGGCACAGCGCGGGCAGGCGGCCGCTGGCGTCAGCCGCTGACGTCCGGACCGGCGCGGGTCAGCCGGATCTGTAGCAGCACCCGTTGCTCGCGCACCATCGCGGCCCGGTAGTCGTCCCAGCTCTCGTGCTCGCCCGCGGTCGCGCGGTAGTAGTCGACCAGGGGCTCCATCGCCTCGGGCAGGGCGAGGATGGTCACCGAGCCCTCCACCTGCACCCACCGGCCGAAGAACTTGTCCGGGAAGACGCACAGCCACGCCCGTGGGTCGCGGCGCAGGTTCTTGGTCTTCATTGCGGTCTCGCGGGTGCTTACGACAACCCGGCCGGCATCGTCGACCGACGCCGCCACCGGCGAGAGCTGGGGCGCCCCGTCCCGGCGCAGCGTGGCCAGGACGGCGCGGTGGTTCCCCCGGACATAGGTCCGGGCGTCATCAAGCTCCACGTCAGCCTCGGGCGGCCATCCGCCGCCGGTCGTGCTCGTGCACGATCGCGGTCGCGTAGGAGTGGGGCAGCTCGTGTTCGTCCTGGAGCCAGTTCACCCGCTCCTCGAAACGCAGCAGACCGGGTCCGTCCTCGAGGCACCGGAACCACTCGCGCAGGTCTCTCCTCGTCACTTCGGGGATCCGGGCCAGCAGGCTCTGGTGGGTCTCCGCGGAGTGGTGGAGCGACATCTGCGCCTCCCGCAAGTGGGGTACCGGTTTCACAAGCGTGCCCCAGCCGACTCGTCCAAGACAAGAGGCAGCCGGGTGACCAGCGGCGGGTCGGTACCCTCTCGGGCGTGTCGGCGCCGGTGGCGGAGCTCCGACGGGTGCTCGACCGGGAGACGGCCCTCGTCGTACGCCGGCTGCGCGGCTTCACCGAGGTGCGCTACGCCTCGGCCGCGCCGCCGATGGAGTCCCGAGCCGCGGTAGCGCGGCACCTCGCTGCGGCTCTCGCCGTTGCCGGGCAGGGAGTGGAGTCGGCCGCCGCGCTGGACCAGCCCCAGTGGCGGACGCTGCCCGACCTACCGGTTCTCGCCCTTGCCGACGCGGTGGCGGTCACGGCTGCGGACCTGTTGGGTGCCCTGACCGCAGCGCCCGCGTCGACGTGGACGCCGAACGGGCGCCGCCCGACCGCCGAGGTGCTCGCCGCCGTGCTGGCCGAGGTCCTGCTCCACCGCCGTGACCTCGACGGGTCGCCGCCGGGCGGGGAGGCCGCGACGGTGGCGCTGGCGGTGCTCGACCCGGACGCTCCACGGACGCCGCGGTCCCTGCTCGTGGAGGCGCAGCGCCGGTGTGCGGCGTACCGGCCCTGGCGCAGCAACTAGGACAGCCGCTCGATCACCATCGCCATCCCCTGGCCGCCACCGACGCACATGGTCTCCAGGCCGAACGTCTTGTCCGCCGTCTGCAGCCCGTTGATCAGCGTGCCGGTGATGCGGGCACCGGTCATCCCGAACGGGTGTCCGACCGCGATCGCGCCGCCGTGCAGGTTGAGCCGGTCGAGGTCGATGCCGAGATCCTGGTACGACGGGATGACCTGCGCGGCGAAGGCCTCGTTGATCTCGACCAGGTCGATGTCGTCGATGGTCATCTTGGCCCGGGCCAGCGCCTGCCTGCTCGCCCCCACCGGACCGAGGCCCATGATCTCCGGGCTGAGCGCGGTCAGGCCCGTGGAGACGATCCGCGCCAGCGGGGTGAGGCCGAGCTCGCGCGCCTTGGTGTCGCTCATCACCACCACCGCGGCGGCGCCGTCGTTGAGCGGGCAGGCGTTGCCGGCAGTCACCGTGCCGTCGGGGCGGAAGACCGGCGAGAGGTGCGACATCCCCTCGAGCGTCACCCCGGGCCGAGGCCCGTCGTCGGCGCTCACGACCGTGCCGTCCGGGGTCGTCACCGGGGTGATCTCCCGCTCGAAGAACCCGTCGGCGATCGCCTTCTCGGCGTTGTTCTGGCTGCGTGCCGCGAACTCGTCCTGCATCGCCCGGGTGATGCCGCGCAGGGCGGCAACGTTCTCTGCCGTCTGCCCCATCGAGATGTAGATGTCGGGCAGCCGACCGCCCTCGCGCGGGTCATACCAGGGCGGCGCCTCGCCCTCGGCGGCCTTCGCCGTACGGGCTCTCGCCTCGGCGAAGAGCGGGTTGCGGGTGTCGGGATGGCTGTCGCTGTTGCCGCTGGCGTAGCGGCTGACCATCTCCACGCCCGCCGAGACGAACACCTCGCCCTCCCCGGCTCGAATCGCGTGACAGGCCATCCGGGTGGTCTGCAGCGAGGAGGCGCAGTAGCGGGTAAGCGTCGTGGCGGGCAGGAAGTCGTAGCCGAGCAGGGTGGCGACCACGCGGGCCAGGTTGAAGCCCTGCTCGCCCCCGGGTAGGCCACATCCCACCATCAGGTCGTCGATGTCGTGCGGGTCGAGTGCCGGCACCTTGTCCAGCGCCGCGCGCACGATCGTCGCCGCGAGGTCATCAGGGCGGAGGCCCTTGAGCGACCCCTTGTTGGCCCGGCCGATCGGCGAGCGGGCGGTGGCGACGATGACGGCCTCGGGCACGGGACGCTCCTTCGCGGTCGGCGTCCTTCACGCTAGCTCAGCGCCGGTGGCGGGCTCAGTCGGTTCGTCGTGCCCGCCCGGCGGCGGTGCGTACGGCGGGCAGCAATGCCCGCGCCCACAACCGGTAGCCACGGTCGGACGGGTGGAAGTCGTCAGTCGCCAAGGTCGAGGCGTCCGCGCGCATGGCCGGCCCGGTCTCGCGGCCGATGTCGACGACCTCGGCACCCGCGTCCCGTCCGACCGCGAGCTCGGCGGTGGCGACCCGACGCCCCTGCCACGCGACGAGCAGTCGCAGGGGTTGCGGAAAGGCGCGGGCAGCGCCCATGTCCGGACAGCCGCCGAGCACCACGGCGACGCCCGCGACCCGTAGTCGGCGGACGGCGTCGGCCACGTTGCGGCGGACGGCGCCGAGTCCGCTGGCGTGGGTGGCGTCGTTCGCCCCGATCAGCAGCACCGCGACGTCGGGCGAGCCGAGCAGCGCCAGCGAAACCTGCGGGCCGAGGTCCGCAGCCCGCGACCCGGACACCGCCACGCTGGAGAGCCGCACCCGCCGAGGTTGCTGGGCCAGCGCGGTGGCGAGCCGGCCGCCGACGGTGCCGGCGGTGTCGGAGGCGCCCACACCGGCGGCCGTCGAGTCGCCGATCATCACCAGCCTCAGCACGGCGCCGGTGGTGCCGAAGTCGCCCTCAACCAGGGGAGCCGAGTCGGCCCCGAGGTAGGTGCGCCGGCTGGTGACCAGTGCCTCGCCAGCGAACAGCGCGAGGACCAGCAGGCCGAGGCCGAGTACGCCGGCCGTGGCCTGAACGGCGAGCCTGCGTGGGCGTCGGGGCACATGATCACGTTACCTCTCATCGCCGGCTGAAGAGCTGTGCCGGCCAGGAGCGGGGCAAGTCTTCAGTCCAGCGCCGCCGCATCCGGCACGTACGCTGGTGTCGAGCTCGCGGCGAGACGCCGTACGCCTAGGAGGACGTCCGTGCAGGTCTATGACTCCCTTGTCGACCTGGTCGGGGACACGCCGCTCGTCCGCCTGCGCCGGATGACGAACGGGCTGCGGCCCCAGGTCTTGGTCAAGATCGAATACTTCAACCCCGGGGGGTCGGTCAAGGACCGCATCGCCCTTGCGATGGTCGAGGCGGCAGAGGCGTCCGGTCAGCTCGAGCCCGGCGGCACGATCGTGGAGCCCACCAGCGGCAACACCGGCGTCGGACTGGCGATCGTCGCGTCGCAGCGGGGCTACAAGTGCGTATTCGTGATGCCCGACAAGATGAGCGCCGAGAAGATCGCGGTGCTCCGCGCGTACGGCGCCGAGGTCGTCGTCTGCCCGACCGCGGTGGCTCCCGACAGCCCGGACTCCTACTACTCCGTCTCGACCCGGTTGGCTGCGGAGATCCCGGGCGGTTGGAAGCCCAACCAGTACGCGAACCCGGTCAACCCCGAGTCGCACTACCGCACCACCGGCCCCGAGGTCTGGCACCAGACCGATGGAAGGATCACCCACTTCGTAGCCGGCATCGGCACCGGTGGGACGATCAGCGGCGCCGGTCGCTACCTCAAGGAACGCAATCCAGAGGTCGTGGTCGTCGGCGCCGACCCGGAGGGCTCGGTCTACTCGGGGGGCTCCGGCCGCCCGTATCTCGTCGAGGGCGTGGGCGAGGACTTCTGGCCGGACACCTACGACAAGTCAGTGGTCGACCGGGTCGTCGCCATCAGCGACCGGGACTCCTTCCTCACGACCCGCCGGCTGGCCCGTGAGGAGGGAATGCTGGTCGGAGGCTCCTGCGGGATGGCGGTCGCCGCCGCTCTTCGGGTCGCCGCCGAGCTGGACGAGAACGCGGTCATGGTCGTGCTGCTGCCGGACTCCGGCCGTGGCTACCTCTCGAAGATCTACAACGACGAGTGGATGGCCGACTACGGCTTCCTCACCTCGGACTCCGGCGAGCCGCGGGTGAGCGACGTGCTGGCCCGCAAGGGGGGCGAGGCGGGTGCACTGCCGGAGTTGGTGCACGTGCATCCGGAGGAGACCGTCGGGTCGGCTATCGCCATCCTGCGCGAGTACGGCGTGTCCCAGCTGCCGGTCGTCAAGGAGGAGCCACCGCTGATGGCCGCCGAGGTGGTCGGGTCGGTGGTCGAGCGGGAGCTGCTCGACGCCGTCTTCGCCGATCGGGCGGCGGTGGAGGCCCCGGTCGCCAGGTCGATGTCCAAGCCGCTGCCGACGGTGGGCTCGGGCGAGGCGGTCGGCGTACTGATCCCGATCCTGGAAGGCTCGACGGCGGCGGTGGTGCTCGACGACGGCAAGCCGGTCGGCATCCTCACCCGGTCGGACCTGCTGGGGTTCCTCGCCGCCCGCTGAGCGGGTGGTGCCTTGATCGGGCCGACGTCCTGCGCCGTTAGGCTCGAGGTCATGACGCGAGCGCACGCATGAGCCGCCGGGACGGGTCGCCCGAGGTCGGACCGCACGAGGACAGCGGCTGGGACGCGTCGGTGTACGGGTTCGAGACCCTGGCCATCCACGCCGGCCAGGACCCCGATCCCACGACCGGCGCAGTGGTCACGCCGATCTACGCGACGTCGACGTACGCGCAGCAAGGGGTGGGCCAGCACAAGGGCTACGAGTACAGCCGCTCGGGCAACCCGACCCGGACGGCGCTGGAGACCTGCCTGGCCGCACTCGAGGGCGGCACTCGCGCGATCGCCTACGCCTCCGGGCTGGCCGCCGAGGACTGCCTGCTGCGCACGGTGTGCAAGCCCGGCGACCACGCGGTCATCCCCGACGACGCGTACGGCGGCACGTTCCGGATCTTCTCCCGGGTGCTGGAGCGGTGGGGCGTGAGCTACACGTCGGTGCCGTTGGGGGATCTGGACGCCGTACGGGCGGCCTTGCGGCCGCAGACCTCGGTGATCTGGTGCGAGACCCCGACCAACCCGCTGCTGAATATCGCCGACATCGCCGCGCTGGCGGGAGTGTCGCGCGAGATCGGCGCCCGGCTGGTGGTCGACAACACCTTCGCCTCGCCCTACCTCCAGTCGCCGCTCGAGCACGGTGCCGACATCGTGGTGCACTCGACGACGAAGTACCTCGGCGGGCACTCCGACGTGGTCGGCGGCGCGCTGGTCGTGGCCGACGCCGGGCTGGGCGAGGAGCTGGCCTACT
>JBPCOX010000170.1:0-10106 GCA_050999825.1 Mycobacteriales bacterium | reverse complement strand
TGCGGGGCCGCGACTTCACCGACATCTACGACCTGGTCGGCATCCGGGTCCTGGTCGACAACGTTCGGGACTGCTACGCCGCTCTCGGCACCATCCACGCCTCATGGAACCCGGTCCCGGGCCGGTTCAAGGACTACATCGCGATCCCCAAGTTCAACATGTACCAGTCGCTGCACACCTCGGTGATCGGACCCGAGGGCAAGCCGGTCGAGATCCAGATCCGCACCTTCGACATGCACCGCCGGGCCGAGTACGGAATCGCCGCGCACTGGAAGTACAAGGAGACATCGGTCACCGCGATCTCCAGCGGTAGTGCGCGGCGTACGGACGGAGCCGCCGACCCGGGCGAGATGGCCTGGCTCCGCCAGCTGCTGGACTGGCAGCAGGAGACCTCCGACCCCACCGAGTTCCTGGAGTCGCTGCGGTTCGACCTGCACACCGCCGAGGTCTTCGTCTTCACCCCCAAGGGTGACGTGCTCTCGCTGGCCACGGGGGCGACGCCGGTGGACTTCGCGTACGCCGTGCACACCGAGGTGGGCCACCGCTGCATCGGTGCCCGGGTGAACGGGCGGTTGGTGCCGCTGGAGTCCACGCTGCACAACGGCGACGTGGTGGAGATCTTCACCTCCAAGGCGGCGACGGCGGCTCCCAGCCGGGACTGGCTGGGCTTCGTGCAGAGCGCCCGGGCCCGCAACAAGATCCGGCAGTGGTTCGCCAAGGAGCGCCGAGAGGACGCCATCGACGCCGGCAAGGAGTCGATCGGCCGGGCCATGCGCAAGCAGGGCCTGCCCCTGCAGCGGCTGCTCGCCGGCGAGGCTCTGGTCACCCTGGCGAAGGACCTGCGCCACCCCGACGTCTCGGCGCTCTACGCCGCCGTCGGCGAGGGGCACCTGTCGGCGCAGACGGTGGTGCAGCGGCTGGTCACCTCGATGGGCGGGCCCGAGGGCGCCGTCGAGGACCTGGCCGAGACCGCCGTACCGACCCGTTCCACGCCGCGGCCGGGTGCGGATCCCGGCGTCGTGGTCAAGGGCGCCGGCGACGTCTGGGTCAAGCTCGCCCGCTGCTGTACGCCGGTGCCGGGAGACGAGGTGGTCGGGTTCGTCACCCGGGGCAGCGGTGTGTCGGTGCACCGCACCGACTGCCGCAACGTCGAGAGCCTCGAGACCGACCGGCTGCTCGAGGTCGAGTGGGCACCGTCGGCGGCATCTGTCTTCCTGGTGGCGATCCAGGTCGAGGCGCTGGACCGCAACCGGCTGCTCTCCGACGTGAGCCGGGTGCTCTCCGACGCGCACGTCAACATCCTGTCCGCGTCGGTCACCACAACCCGCGACCGGGTCGCGGTCAGCCGGTTCACCTTCGAGATGGGCGACCCGAAGCATCTGGGGCACCTGCTGCGCGCCGTCCGTTCCGTGCCGGGCGTGTACGACGCCTACCGGGTGACCAGCGGACATTCCGGCTGACGCGGGAGATCTGCGTCAGGTCGTCTTCTTGGCCACGGTCAAGGATTTGATGATGACGGGCAACTTGGGCTTGCCGTCGCCCGGCGGTGTCGAACCACCGGCCGCGACCTTCATGAGCACGTCGAGGCCGGAGGTGATCTTGCCGAACGGGATGTACTTCGGTTCCAGCTGGCTGTCGGCGTAGACCAGGAAGAACTGGCTGCCGTTGGTGTTCGGCCCGCTGTTGGCCATCGCAACCGTGCCGGCCGGGTACGTCGCACCCTTCAGGTTCTCGTCCGGGTAGACGAACCCCGGCCCGCCCATGCCGGTGCCGGTCGGGTCGCCGCACTGCAGCACGCTGAGCCCCCCGGAGGTGAGCCGGTGGCAGGGCGTCTTGTCGTAGTACTTCTTCTCGGCGAGGTAGCGGATCGCGCTCGTGGTGCAGGGCGCGGCCGCGGTGCGGAAGTCGAACGTCACGGTGCCGCGGTTGGTGACCAGGGTGGCGGTGTACGCCGCCTTCTTGTCGACCTTGGTGAGTGGCGGGAAGCCGACATCGCGGGCCGGCTTCTCGCCACCCGGCGGTCGGGTGTAGAGGCAGTCCGGCCCGGGGGCGGCGACGTTGGCCGGACTGCGCGACCCGGCGAGCTTCACGCCCAGATAGACGACACCACCCAGAACCAGCAGCGTGGCCAGGGTCGCACTGATGGCCGCGTTGCGGCGGCGGGCGCGGGCCCGGGCTGCGGCCCGCCTGGCGGCCTGTCGTTCCAGCCGGAGCCGCTCCACTTCGCGTATCCGCCTACTGCCAGCCACGCGGCACTCCTTGTCGGTTCTGCGTCGGGGATGGGCGAAGTCTAGAGAGGCCGGCGTGACGCGGTGGTCTGTCGCTGCCCGCCGCCGGTAGCCTGGGAGCCCCCAACCGGCCGTTCTCCGGAGGACGCGCATGCTCATAGCCGGGTTCCCGGCCGGTGTCTTCGCCACGAACTGCTACGTCGTCGCGGCCGCGACCGGCGAGGACGCCGTGGTTGTCGATCCCGGCCAGGACGCAGCCACCGGGGTGGCGGAGCTGCTCCGCGAGCACCGGCTGCGACCGGTGGCGGTGCTGCTCACCCACGGCCACCTGGACCATGTCTGGTCGGTGGTTCCGGTCTGCGGTGCCCATGACGTGCCGGCCTACATCCACCCGGGCGACCGGGCCCTGTTGTCCGACCCGGCTCGCGGCCTGTCCCGCGACATGGGTGCTCTGCTCGGCGGCCTGACCTTCTCCGAGCCCGCCGACGTCCGCCCGCTCGACGACGGCACTCCGCTCGAGTTGGCCGGCCTGTCGATCCGGGTCGACCTGGCGCCAGGGCACACGCCCGGCTCGGTCACCTTCGGGCTGGCCGGTGCCGAGCCGGTGCTGTTCTCCGGCGACCTGCTCTTCGCCGGCTCCATCGGCCGGACCGACCTGCCCGGCGGCGACAGCGCCGAGATGCTGCGCTCGCTGGCGAGGGTCTGTCTACCGCTCCCCGACGAGACCACCGTCCTGTCCGGTCACGGCCCCGCCACCACGATCGGCCGCGAGCGGGCGGCCAACCCGTTCCTGCGTCAGCTGGTGACGCCGTAGTGGCTGCCACCTTCGCCGCCCCCAAGGGCAGCTTCGACCTGCTGCCGCCGCAGTCGGAGGTCGTCCGCGCGGTCCGCGACGCGCTGTCCGCGCCGGCCCGCCGGGCGGGCTACGGCTACGTCGAGACGCCGACGTTCGAGGACACCGGCCTGTTCGAGCGAGGCGTCGGCGAGTCGACCGACGTGGTGAGCAAGGAGATGTACACCTTCGCCGACCGCGGCGGTCGCTCGGTCACGCTGCGTCCGGAGGGCACCGCCGGCGTGCTTCGCGCCGTCCTCGAGCACGGCCTGGACCGGGGTCAGTTGCCGGTGAAGCTCTGGTACTCCGGTGCCTTCTTCCGGTACGAGCGTCCTCAAGCCGGCCGCTACCGGCACTTCAGCCAGCTCGGGGCCGAGGCGATCGGCGTCGACGACCCGGCCCTGGACGCCGAGCTCGTGGCGCTGGCCAGCGACGGCTACCGCGACGTCGGGCTGACCGGCGTCCGGCTGTTGCTGAACTCCCTGGGCGACCGGACCTGCCGGCCGGGCTACCGCGCCGCCCTGCAGGACTACCTGCGCCGGCTCGACCTCGACGCCGACACGCGGCGCCGGGCCGAGCTGAACCCGCTGCGGGTCCTCGACGACAAGCGACCCGAGGTTCGCGCCCAGCTGGCGGACGCGCCGCTAGTGGTCGACTCCCTGTGCGAGCCCTGCCGTCGCCACCACGACGCGGTGCGCGAGCTGCTCGCCGACGTCGGCGTGGCCTGGGAGGACGACCCTCGGCTGGTACGCGGGCTCGACTACTACACGCGGACGACGTTCTCCTACGTCCACGACGGCCTGGGTGCCCAGGCCGAGATCGGCGGTGGTGGGCGCTACGACGGGCTCTCGGAGAGCATCGGCGGCCCGCCGCTGCCCGGGATCGGCTGGGCGCTGGGTGTCGACCGGACGGTGCTCGCGCTCGCGGCCGAGGGCGTGGCGGTCGGCACCGCAGGCGGGTGCTCGGTCTTCGCCGTACCGCTCGGGGCCGAGGCCCGCCGCCGGCTGTTCCGGCTGGTGACCGAGCTGCGGCGGCGTGGCGTGGCAGCTGACATGGCCTTCGGACACCGCGGCCTCAAGGGGGCGATGAAGGCGGCGGACCGCTCCGGTGCCAAGCTGGCCCTCATCGTCGGCGACCGGGACCTGGCCAGCGACGCCGCCCAGCTCAGAGATCTGGTGAGCGGCGAGCAGGTCGCCGTACCGCTGGCCGGTGTGGCCGAGGCGGTCGGGGAGCGGCTGAGGTGATCCGTAGCCACGAGGGCGGCGCGCTGCGCGGCGGCGATGCCGGCAGCACGGTGACCTTGGCGGGGTGGGTTGCCCGCCGCCGCGACCACGGCGGCGTCATCTTCATCGACCTACGGGACGCCTCCGGCGTGGTGCAGGTGGTGTTCCGGGAGGGCCGGTCGGCGGTCGAGGCCGCCCGGTTGCGGGCCGAGTTCTGCATCCGGGTGACCGGAACGGTGGCGGCCCGCCCGGCGGGCAACGAGAACCCCGATCTGCCTACCGGAACGATCGAGGTGGGCGCGACCGAGCTCGAGGTGCTCTCCGTCGCGGAGCCGCTGCCGTTCCCGATCGAGGGACAGGCCGGCGCGGTCGACGAGGTCCTCCGCTACCGCTACCGCTACCTCGACCTGCGCCGCACCGGTGCGGCCGCGGTCCTGCGGACCCGCGCGCAGGTGACCCGGGTGATCCGGCGGGTGATGGACGAGGCCGGGTTCGTCGACGTCGAGACGCCATACCTCACCCGGTCGACACCCGAGGGCGCCCGCGACTTCGTGGTGCCGGTCCGGCTCCAGCCGGGGCACTGGTACGCGCTGCCGCAGTCGCCACAGCTGTTCAAGCAGCTGCTGATGGTGGCCGGCCTCGAGCGCTACTACCAGATCGCCCGCTGCTTCCGGGACGAGGACTTCCGCGCCGACCGCACCCAGGAGTTCACCCAGCTCGACATCGAGATGTCCTTCCTCGAGGAGGAGGACATCTACGGGCTGACCGAGCGGCTCTTCGCCGCGCTCTGGCGGGAGGTCCTCGGCGTGGAGCTGGCGACGCCGTTCCCCAGACTGACCTACGCCGACGCGATGGCGCGCTACGGCTCCGACAAGCCGGACCTGCGCTACTCGCTCGAGCTGGTCGACCTGACCGAGCACTTCGCCGGCACCGGGTTCCGGGTCTTCTCGGCCGAGCACGTCGGCGCGCTCGTGATGCCCGGCGGTGCGGACTCGACCCGCAAGCAGCTCGACGGCTGGCAGGACTGGGCCCGCGGTCGGGGCGCCAAGGGGCTGGCGTACGTGCTGGTCGACGCCGACGGCTCGCTGCGCGGTCCGATCGTGAAGAACCTGTCCGAGTCCGAGACGTCCGGGCTGGCCGAGGCGGCCGGTGCCTCGCCCGGTGATGCGATCTTCTTCGCCGCCGGGCCGCGGCCGCAGGCGTTGGAGCTGCTCGGCGCCGTCCGGGTCGCGATCGCCGCCGACCGAGGGCTCGCCGCGGGGCAGTGGCGCTTCCTCTGGGTCACCGACTTCCCGATGTTCGAGCCGACCGACGACGGCGGCTGGACCGCCGTCCACCACCCCTTCACCGCGCCGACGACGGACTGGGCGGACCGCTTCGCCGACGACCCGGGCAACGCGCTGGCCCGCGCGTACGACGTGGTCGGCAACGGCATGGAGCTCGGCGGCGGCTCGATCCGGATCCACTCCGCGCAGATGCAGCAGCGGGTCTTCGACGTGATCGGGCTGTCGCGGGCCGAGGCGGAGTCGAAGTTCGGCTTTCTGCTGGAGGCGTTCAAGTACGGCCCGCCGCCGCACGGCGGCATCGCGGTTGGGCTGGACCGGCTGGCCGCCGTGCTGGCCGGTACCGATGCGATCCGCGAGGTGATGGCCTTTCCGAAGGCGTCTTCGGGCGGCGACCCGCTCACCGGAGCGCCGACGCCCATCACCGCCCAGCAGCGCATGGAGGCCGGCATCGACGTCCGCCCCGATGCTGCGCCACCGGTGCCGAACCGGCCGGCCGGCGAGACGCGCCCGGACGCCGCCCGGAGCTGACCCCGGCGCGATGCAAGGGGGCGCACCTGCGATCCAGATCTCGCCAACGAGCCTGTTTCGCCGACTTCGTGCCGTCCATGGGATCTCGATCAGTACAGCCGGCGGGATTCCGCAAGCCTGCGAGGATGGGGCCACGGGCGCGAAAACCGCTCGCGATCCGGTCAGGATCACGGTCGACTGAACGGGTGCACGTCGACTGGCTCGACCGCGAGAACCTCGATTCCCACGACCTGGCAGGAGCGGTAGCCCTGCTCGAGGCCGCTCGCCAGGTCGACTGTCCCCACGAGCTGAGCCCGACGACATCGACGTACGCCGCTCGACTCCGCCACGGCTGGGACGGCGACCCGCCCCTGGTCGGGCTGGCCCGGGACGGTTCCCGTCGGGTGGTCGGCGTTCTGGAGGTGGGGCTTCCGCACTGGGACAACACCCACTCCGGCTCGGTCGAGGTGACCGTCGACCCGCTCGAGCGCCGGCAGGGTCTGGGCCGCCGGCTGTTCGAGCTGGGCGTGGACAAGGTGCGGGCCGCCGGGCGGTCGCTGATCCTCACCGACTGCTTCGAACGGCCGGGTTCCCTGGCGTTCTGCCGGGCCATGGGACTCGAGCAAGCATCCGTGGAGGTACAACGCCGGCAGGACCTGCGCGCGCTGGACTGGGTTCGGCTCGACCGGGAGTTCGCGGCCGCCCAGCACCGGGCGGCGGACTACGAGCTGGTGCGCCTCGCCGGGCCGATACCCGCGGAGCTGCTGGCCGACGTCGTGCGCGTTGCCGCGTCGATCAACGACGCGCCCACCGACGGCCTCGACATCGAGGACGAGGTGTTCAGCCCGCAGCGGCAGCGGGCCTTCGAGGCCGCTCAGACCGCCATGAACCAGCGCCACTACCGTCTCGTGGCCCGGCACCGTGGGACCGGCGAGCTGGCCGGGCACACCATGGTCGCCGTCGACGGGGAGCGTCCGGGCTTCGGCACGCAGGATGACACCAGCGTGCTGCGCGCCCACCGCGGTCGCCGCCTGGGACTGTTCCTGAAGATCGCCATGCTGCGCTGGCTCCAGGAGGAGGAGCCCCAGCTGCGAACCCTCGACACCTGGAACGCCGAGTCCAACGCCCACATGGTCGCGGTGAACGAGGCGCTGGGTTACACGGTCGTCGCCCGCGGGATCGACTGGCAGCGCCACCTGTAGCGACGCCAATAGTCAGCCCTACCGGCCGAAGTCGTCCTCGAGCCGCTCGATGTCGTCCTCCCCGAAGGAGTCCCCGTGCTGCACCTCGATGAATACCAGCGGCTCCGACCCGGTGTTGCAAATCCGATGTGCGGCGGCTGTGGGAACATCGACCGCTGATCCCGGACCGACCGAGATCTGCCGCCCGTCCAAGGTCACAGTGCCGACACCGGTGACCACGAACCAGTGCTCGGCGCGGTGCTGGTGACGCTGGTAGCTCAGCCGACGGCCCGGTGTCACAGTGATCCTCTTGACCTTGGCGCTGCGGGTCTCGTCGAGAACGACGTACTCACCCCAAGGCCGCTCACTGTGCTCCACGCCCGGCAGTATCTCCCGTCGCGTTGTCAGGACATGGCCAGCACGCCACTGGTGCAGTAGTGGTCGGCGGCGTAGCCGAGACGGTCGTAGAGGCGCAGCGCCGCCGGGTTGTCGGCGTACACCCCGAGGGTCACCAGGTCGAACTCGATCAGCAGCTGGCGGGTCAGCCAGGTCGTTACCGCCGTACCGAGCCCTTGACCGCGGCGCGCCGTCCGGGTGGCGATGCCCGAAAGGTGACCCACTCCGGGTGCGCCGCTCGTGTCGGCGGCGCACGCGTCCAGCCGCCTGCCCGGTCCCCAGATGCCGGTCCAGCGGCGTACGTCGCTGTCCCCGGGTTGGGCGGAGGTGCGCGGGCTGCTCGCCGCGAGCAGCTCGGCGACGGCGGGGTCGTCGGCCGGGGAGGCCAGCCACTCCACGAGCTGTTCGCCCGCCGCCGGCGGCGGATCCGTCGCGGTCCAGCGGAAGTCCCAGTCCACCGGGGTCTCGAGGCGGTACGCCGGAGGCAGCACGGCCGGGGTGCCGCGAGGGACGCTGACCCGCGGCGTGGGCAGGGTGGCGAAGATCTGCTCGGCCACACCGGCCACGAGCCGGGAGGCGGTGGCCGGCGTACCGCCGACGACGAAGAAGTACCGCATCCGCTCGTCGGCGTCGATCGCGAACCAACCCACCGCGCCGTCTTCCGACCAAGCCGGGCCGGTGTCGCGGGCGCCGCGCAGCTGGCTTCGGACCAGGGGGTCGGCACCGGAGGCGGCGAGGATCTCCGCCGCTCCGACGAGCGGTCGAGGCATCGGTGGGCAGGCTAGCCGCCGGCTGTCGTCCGGCCGCCTCAGCCGGTCGGCGCTGGCGCCCGGTCCTTGTCCGGCGCGGGGCGCTGGCTGGGCAGCACCGGCGCGTACGCCGCATCGGACTCCCGTAGCCCGAACCGCGCGTGCAGCCGGCGCAGCGGCCCGGGAGCCCACCAGTTCCAGTCGCCCAGCAGCGACATCGTGGCCGGTACCAGGAGCACCCGGACCAGGGTCGCGTCGACGAGGACCGCGAGGGCCAGGGCAAGTCCCATCTCCTTGATGCCGACCATCTGGCCGGCCGCGAAGCCGGCGAACACGATCACGATGAGCAGCGCCGCCGAGGTGATGATCCGGCCGCTGCGCTGGAGCCCGATCGCCACGGCGTCCTCGTTGCTGTAGCCGGCGTCGTAGAGCTCCTTGACCCGCGCCAGCAGGAAGACCTCGTAGTCCATCGACAGCCCGAAGGCGAAGACGAACACGATGATCGGCACCCACGTCTCGATCGCGCCGGTCGGCGTGAAGCCCAGAAGACCCGCGAGATGGCCGTCCTGGAAGACCCAGACCAGTGCCCCGAACGAGGCGCCGAGGGACAGCACGTTCATGACCAGCGCCTTCAACGGGACCAGCACGGAGCCGGTCATCAGGAAGAGCAGCACGAACGTCGCCAGCGCGATCATGCCGAGGGCCTTCGGGAGGCCGTCGCGGATGGCGGCCTGAAAGTCGACGAGGTACGCCGCGTCCCCGGTGACGTAGGTCGGGAACTCCGGCCGGTCGCTCCGCAGCCGCTCGACCAGTGCCTGCGCCACCTTCCCCTGGCTGGTGCCCGCCGGGGTGACCTCGACCGCGCTGACGGTTCCCTGGTAGCCGTCCGCGACCGACACCCCGGTCGCGCCGGGCAGAGTGCGCAAGGAGTCGGCGTACGCCGAGACCCTAGGGTCTTTGGCGCTCAGCGGGATCGCGACGACGACCGGGTCGGCACCCGCACCGGCGAAGCCGGTGGAGATCCGGTCGGCCACCTGCCGGGTCTCGAAAGACTTCGGCAGCAGGTTGGAGCCGCCGTCCTGATACCTGGCGCCGAGGAAGGGCAGTGCGGCCGCGGCGAGACCCAGGCCCACGACCACGACGAGCAGTAGCGGGCGGCGCTGCACCCGGCGCGCGAGGCGGTAGAAGAGGCCGTCGTCGGTACGTGCTGACGCGGGTGCCTTGATGCGAGCGCCCCACAGGCCGAGCAGCGCCGGGATCAGGGTCAGCGCGGCGCCGAGGGCGACGAGGACGACCCCCACCCCGGCCGCTCCGAACGATCGGTAGGTCGGGTCGTCGAAGAGAAGGAGGCCGCCGAGGGACACCGCGACCGTGAGTGCGGAGAACGCGATCGTGCGTCCGGCGGTGGCCGATGTGCGCTCCACGGCGGCGGGGACCCCGAAGCCGTGGGAGCGTTCCTCCCTGAAGCGGTTGACGATGAGCAGGCAGTAGTCGATGGACAGACCCAGGCCCATCACGGTCACGACCGACGCGACGTCCGGCGACACGTCGGCGACGTAGCTGAAGCCGAGCAGCAACAGCAGCGTCCCGGCGATGCTGACGATCGCGCCGAGGAAGGGCAGTCCGGCGGCGACCAGTCCGCCGAAGATGAAGATCATCACCAGCAGGGCGATCGGCAGGCTGATGAACTCACCACGCTGGAGG
>JBPCOX010000166.1:0-12018 GCA_050999825.1 Mycobacteriales bacterium | reverse complement strand
TGGCTGAAGGTCTACCTGCCCCAGCGTCCCAACGGCAGTACCGGCTGGGTGCGCGCGTCCGACGTCCGTCTCTACCTGGTGCCCTACCGGCTCGACGTGCTGCGGTCGGAGCACACGCTGCGGGTCTACCGCTCCGGCCGGTTGGTCCACTCCTACCCGATCGGGGTCGGTACCGGTTCGACCCCGACACCTGGCGGCAGGTTCTACCTCAAGGAGCTGATCCGGACGCCGAACCCGGGCGGCGCCTATGGGCCGTACGCGTACGGGCTGTCCGGGTTCTCCAACGTGCTGACCAGCTTCGGCGGCGGCGATGGCGTGATCGGACTGCACGGCACCAACGATCCTTCGAGCGTGGGCCGCGACGTGAGCCACGGCTGCATCCGGCTGCGCAACTCCGACATCACGGCGCTCACCCTTGTGCTGCCGCTGGGGACACCTGTTCGCCTTTTGGCCGGACCGACCTCCCCGGCCTCTCGGGGGGCCGCACGTGGCGTAGCCGGCGGGACGAGGCATACGGTGCCGGCTGTGCGGGTCGCCCTGTTCGTCACCTGCTTCAACGACACGCTGTTTCCCGGTGTTGGCCGTGCCGTGGTCACCCTGCTGGAGCGCCTCGGGCACACCGTCGAGTTCCCGCTCGAGCAGACCTGCTGCGGTCAGCTGCACTACAACACCGGCTACCAGCCCGAGGCCCGCGCCCTGGCCGAGCGCTTCGGCGAGGTCTTCGCGCCGTACGACGTGATCGTGTCGCCGTCGGGCTCCTGTGCCGGGATGGTGCGGGAGCACTATCCGCGGCTGCTGGGGCGCGACGGGCCGCCGGTGCACGAGCTCAGCGAGCTGCTGGTCGACGTACTCGGGGTCACCGACGTCGGCGCCTACTACCCCCACCGGGTGACCTACCACCCGACCTGCCACTCGCTGCGGATGCTGCGGGTCGGCGACCGGCCGCTGCGGCTGCTGCGTGAGGTTGGCGGCATCGACCTGGTCGAGCTGCCCCGGGCAGAGGAGTGCTGCGGCTTCGGCGGCACCTTCGCGGTCAAGAACGCCGACGTCTCCGCGGCGATGCTGGCCGACAAGATGCGCCACGTCCTGGACACCGGCGCGGAGGTCTGTACGGCGGGGGACACCTCCTGCCTCATGCACATCGGCGGCGGGCTGGCCCGGCAGCGGGCCGGCGTACGGGTCACCCACCTGGCCGAGATCCTGGCCTCGACCGAGTCGTCGCAGGATGCCCCATGAGTCGCACGGCGCTGCCCTGGCCCAGCCGGCGTACGGCGGGGCCCCCGCCTTTCCCGGAGGCGGCGAAGAGTGCCCTGGCCGACGCCCAGCTGCGGACGAACCTGCGTCGGGCCACGACCACGATCCGCGGCAAGCGGGCCGCCGTGGTCGCCGAGATGCCCGACTGGGAGGAGCTGCGGGAGGCCGGCCGGGCGGTCAAGGAACGCACGCTGCGGCACCTCGACTCCTATCTCGTGCAGCTCGAGGACTCCGTCACCCGCGCCGGCGGCACGGTCCACTGGGCGCGGGACGGTGCGGAGGCCAACTCGATCATCACCGAGCTGGTACGCCGCCACGGTGTGGACGAGGTCGTCAAGGTCAAGTCGCTCACCACCGACGAGATCGACCTCAACGATGCCTTGGCCGAGGCCGGCATCTCGGCCTGGGAGACCGACCTGGCCGAGCTGATCGTCCAGCTGGGCGACGACCGCTCGTCGCACATCCTAGTGCCGGCGATCCACAAGAACCGGGCCGAGATCCGCGAGATCTTCCTGCGGACCATGGCCCTCTCGGGCCCGCTCTCGGACCAACCGGCCGAGCTGGCCGGGGCTGCTCGACGGCACCTGCGGGAGCGCTTCCTGCGGGCGAAGGTAGGGGTCAGCGGCGCGAACTTCGCCGTCGCGGCGACCGGCACGGTCGCCGTGGTGGAGTCCGAGGGGAACGGCCGGATGTGCCTGACCCTGCCGCCGGTGCTGATCAGCTTGATGGGGATCGAGAAGGTGATCCCCACCTGGACCGACCTCGAGGTCTTCCTCCAGCTGCTGCCGCGCTCGTCGACGGGCGAGCGGATGAACCCCTACACGTCGCTATGGACGGGGGTCACCCCTGGCGACGGACCCCAGGAGTTCCACCTCGTGCTGCTCGACAACGGCCGCACGCGGGCGCTGGCCGACCTCGTCGGCCGCCAGACCCTCGCCTGCATCCGTTGCTCGGCGTGCCTGAACGTCTGCCCGGTCTACGAGCGCACCGGCGGCCATGCCTACGGCTCGGTCTATCCCGGCCCCATCGGCGCCATCCTCAACCCGCTGCTGCGCGAGCACGACGCGCACATCGACTCGCTGCCCTATGCCTCGTCGCTGTGCGGTGCCTGCTACGAGGTCTGCCCGGTGAAGATCGACATACCGAGCGTGCTGGTGCACCTGCGCGGTGCGGTCGTGGAGCACGCACGGGCCACCCAAACCGCTCCCAAGCCCGAGGACGCCGCGATGCGGGCGCTGGCGCTGGCCTTCGGCAGCCGCCGGCGCTTCGAGCTGGCGCAGCGGGTCGCCCGGGTGGGGTCGCTGTCCTTCGCCCGTGGCCGGTCCTCGATCCGTCGTCTGCCCGGGCCGCTGGGCGCCTGGACCTCGGTGCGAGACGCGCCGGCCGTACCAGCCGAGTCCTTCCGCGAATGGTGGAAGAAGACACGCCCATGAGCGCCGCCCGCGACGAGGTACTCGGCCGCATCCGCGCCGCCCTGGCCGACGTGCCGGCGGGGGAGCGGCCCGACGACGTCGCGGTGGCGCGCGACTACCGCCGTACGCTCGACCTCAGGCCGGTCGAGGTGGTCGAGATGTTCGCCGAGCGGGTGGCCGACTATCAGGCCTCGGTACGCCGGGTGTCGCTCGCGGATCTGCCCGGCGCCGTGGCGACGGCCCTGGGGGGCCGGCGGGTCGTCGTACCGGCCGGCCTGCCCGAGGAGTGGTACGCCGGCTGCGACGCTGCGGTCGACGACGGCTCGATGTCCGTCGCGGAGCTCGACGCGGTCGACGGCGTCCTCACCGGTTGCGCGATCGGCATCGCCGAGACCGGCACGATCGTTCTGGACGGCGGCGACCGGTCCGGCCGGCGGGTGCTGACGCTGGTGCCGGACTACCTCCTGTGCGTCGTGGAGGCCGGCCAGGTGGTCGGGTCGGTGCCGATGGCACTGGCCGCCCTGGTGCCCCAGCGGCCGATCACTTTGATCTCCGGCCCGTCCGCCACCAGTGACATCGAGCTGAACCGGGTGGAAGGCGTGCACGGCCCGCGAACCCTCGAGGTGCTGATCGTCGACCCGTGAGGGTAGCGCGCAGTGACCGGCGGTGGACGGGCTGGCAGCGGCCGGACAACGGAGGGAGGGGCCGGCCTTTCGGCCGACCCCTCCCGATCCGATGCGCGGACGAGCCGCGGTTGCTCCGTTAAGGCCTGGCCACGTTCACCAGGCCGGCACCGTATGCCTGCCAGTCGGGGATCCGCGGACCCTCGAGGTGGCAGTAGCCGGTGACGCAGCGGCCGCCGTACAGGTCACCGGGCGACTTGTCGGTGGCTGAGAGCGCACGGGTGTAGTTGCGCTCGTCGGTCGCCGTACGCAGAAGCCGGTTGGAGATCCGGTCCACGTGGCCCCGCAGATCCTTGTGCGCGCTGGCTACCAGGGCGTACGCCGCAGCCACGTGCGGTGCGGACATCGAAGTGCCCTGGATCGCGGTGTAGCACTGGCCCGGTGGGAAGCCCGACCCCCGGGTGAAGGTGAAGCAGGGGATCTCCAGCGCCCGGTTCGACGTGGTGCTGAACGCCTCGTAGACGTTCGTCAGGTCTGAGCTGGTGTAGGGGAAGCCCGGCGTACCGCCCCGGTCGTAGTTGGGGAGGTTGAACTTGCGAGCTCCAGCCGGCCCGGCGATGTCGACGCGCGAGCCGTAGTTGCTGTAGTAGGCGAGCTGATTCTCCTCGCCGCTGCCGGCAGCCTGGTGCCTGTCGCTGCGCGGCTTGCAGGTGGCGTTGTAGTCGGTGTCGCTCCCGATCGTGCCCGGCGGGCAGCTTCGCGAGGACGGGACCACCACGTTGCCGGTGGCGGAGACGTCGATGACGCCCCGGATGCCGCCTGGCACCTCGTACAGGCCGTAGAGGTCGGAGAAGTCGGCCCGAGCGGTGCCCGGGGTGGACGACGCGCGCGCCCGACTTGACCGCCTTCGCCTGCAGCGCGGCAAGGTCGCCGCTCGATCGGGCGACGACGATATAGCGCCCGGAGGCACTGCTCAGCTGGAAGAGCTCAAAGGGGGATGTTGCCGTGTCGCCCGCGCACCTGGGGTGCCTCGGCCAGGGCGGCGGCCAGCGCCGACCGCGTCCGCCCGGGCGCCACCACCTCGTCCACCACGCCGAGGTCGATGGCCCGTTGCAGGCCGCCGGCGAGCTGCTCGTGCTCGCGGGCCAGCTCCAGCTCGAGCGCCGGGCGGGTCTCCTCGGAGACCTCGGCCAGCTTGCGCCGGTGCAGGATGCGCACCGCGGCGACCGCCCCCATGACCGCCACCTCGGCGCCGGGCCAGGCGAACACACGGGTGGCGCCGAGCGCGCGGGAGTTCATCGCGATGTAGGCGCCGCCGTAGGCCTTGCGAGTTACCAGCGTCACCCGGGGGACAGTGGCCTCGGCGAAGGCGTGCAGCAGCTTCGCACCCCGGCGTACGACGCCCTCCCACTCCTGACCCACGCCCGGGAGATAGCCGGGCACGTCGACCAGCACCACGAGCGGTACGCCGAACGCGTCGCACATCCGGACGAAGCGCGCCGACTTCTCCGCGCTCGTCGAGTCGAGGCAGCCGCCTAGCCGCAGCGGGTTGTTGGCGATGACGCCTACCGTGCGCCCCGAGAGCCGGCCGAGCATCGTCACGATGTTGGGTGCCCACTTCGCGTGCAGCTCGATACCGGGCCCGTCGAGCACCACGTCGAGCAGCGGGTGGACGTCGTAGGCGCGCTTGGGGTTGTCCGGCAGCAGCCCGCCCAGCTCGACGTCGTGAACGGGACGCGTGCCGAACCGGCCCTGGCGGGCCAGCAACAGGGTGAGCTCGCGGGCGGCGGTGAAGGCGTCGTCATCGGTCTCCGCCACCACGTGGACCACGCCGCTGCGCCGGCCGTGCGGCTCCGGACCGCCCAGCCGCAGCGCGTCGACGTCCTCGCCGGTGACGCTGCGGACGACGTCCGGGCCGGTCACGAAGACCCGGCCGGCCGGGCCAAGGATCACCAGGTCGGTCAGCGCCGGGCCGTACGCCGCGCCGCCGGCCGCCGGGCCGAGCACCACCGAGACCTGCGGGATCCGGCCCGATGCCCGCGTCATCGCGGTGAAGACGCGGCCGACCGCATGCAGGCTCTCGACGCCTTCGCGCAGCCGGGCGCCACCCGAGTGCCACAGCCCGATCACTGGGACCAGCTCGCGCAACGCCGCGTCGTACGCGGCGACGATGTGGTCGCAGCCGTCGCGGCCCATCGCGCCGCCCTGCACGGTCGCGTCGCAGGCGAAGGCGACGACCTCGCAGCCGTCGATCCGGCCGCGCGCGGCCAGTGTGCCGCTGTCGTCGCCGGGCATCAGCGGACGCAGCGAGCCTTCGTCGAACAGTGCCGCGAGCCGCGCCGCCGGGTGTCGCGGGTCGACCGCCGTCCCAATGACGGAGACCGCGGGCCGGGGGTCGGTGAGGGTCATGATGCACTCCGGAAGGCCAGTGCCACGTTGTGACCGCCGAACCCGAAGGCGTTCGACAGGGCGGCGCCCTCGCCCAGCGGCCGGGCGTCCATGCGTACGACATCGAGCGCGATCTCGTCGTCGAGGTCGTCCAGGTTGCGGGTCGCCGGAGCGAGCCGGTCGCGCAGCGCGAGGACGGTGAAAATCGCCTCGACCGCACCTGCCGCCCCGAGCAGATGGCCGGTCTGGGACTTGGTGGCAGAGACCGCCACCGTCCCGGTCGCCTCGCCCAGCGCGGTACGGATCGCGACGGATTCCGCGATGTCGCCGGCAGGCGTCGACGTGGCGTGCGCGTTGAGGTGCACCAGGTCGGCGGGAGCGAGGCCGCCGTCGTCGAGCGCGCGGGTCATGGCCCGCGCCGCACCGGTGCCGACCGGGTCGGGGGCGGCGACGTGGTAGGCATCGGAGGTGATCCCCGCGCCTGCCACCTCGGCGTAGATCCGGGCGCCGCGAGCACGTGCGTGCGAAGCCTTCTCCAGCACGAGTACGCCGGCGCCCTCACCCAGCACGAACCCGTCCCGGCCCTTGTCGTACGGACGGGAGGCCGCCTCCGGCGCGTCCTCCCGGCCGGACAGCGCGCGCATGGCGGCGAAACCAGCGAGCGGCAGGGGATGGATCGCCGCCTCGGTGCCGCCGCAGACCACCACATCGGCGCGGCCGGCACGCAGCAGGTCCAGCGCGAGCGCGATGGCCTCCGCGCCGGACGCGCACGCGCTGACCGGCGTGTGGACGCCGCCGCGCGCCCCCAGCTCGAGCGCCACCGTGGCAGCCGGGCCGTTGGGCATCAGCATCGGCACCGTATGCGGCGAGATCCGGCGGGCCCCGCGCTCCTTGAGGATGTCGTAGCTCCCCAGCAGGGTCAGCACCCCACCGATGCCGGACGCGACGACGACCGCCAGCCGTTCCGGCTCGACGGCGGGGGAGCCGGCGTCGGCCCACGCCTCCCGGGCCGCGACCAGGGCGAACTGCTGCGACCGGTCGAGCGTGCGCGCCTCCACCCGCTCCAGCACGGTGGTCGGCTCCACCGCGGCCCGGGCGGCGATCCGCACCGGCAGGGTGTCGGCCCACCCCTCGGTCAGGCGGCGTACGCCCGAACGGCCGGCGTGTAGCGCGTCCCAGGTCGTCGGCGCGTCGCCGCCGATCGGCGTGGTGGCGCCGAGGCCGGTGACGACGACGGCGTCCTGGGGGGTGGTCACGCCGGCACACCTGCCGACTTTATGTAGCTGACGGCGTCGCCGACGGTCTTGAGGTTCTTGACCTCGTCGTCCGGGATGCGGACGTCGAAGCGCTCCTCGGCCGCCACCACGACCTCGACCATGGACAGCGAGTCCACGTCGAGGTCGTCGATGAAGCTCTTGTCGGCAGAGACGTTCTCCGGTGCGACGCCGGCCACCTCGTGCAGGATCTCGGCGAGTCCGGTCAGGATGTCGTTCTCGGTCATGTGGTGACTCCTTCGGGAGAGGGTGTGGACTACGGGCAGAGGACGACCTGGCCGGCGTAGGTAAGACCGGATCCGAAGCCGAGCAGCAGGGCCGGGTCGCCGGCCTGCACCTGGCCGGTCTCGATCAACCGGGTCAGCGCGAGCGGGATCGACGCGGCGGAGGTGTTGCCGGACTCGACGATGTCGCGGGAGACCACCACGTCGTCTCCGAGGCCCAGCGCGCGGACGAGCGAGTCGATGATGCGGACGTTCGCCTGATGCGGCACCAATGCCCGCAGCTCGGTTGGCGCGATGCCGGCCCGCTCGCAGGCGGCTCGCGCGATCGGGGCGAGCTGGGTGGTCGCCCAGCGGAAGACCGCGGGTCCGTCCATACGCAGCATGAACGACTCTGTCCGCCGGCTTGTGATCAGGCCGCTGCGCTCGCCGTCACTGCCCCATGCGACCGGGCCGATACCCGGCTCGTCCGCCGGCCCGACCACTGCCGCGCCTGCGCCGTCGGCGAAGATGATGCAGGTGCCGCGGTCGGTCCAGTCGATGAAGTCGCTGAGCTTCTCCACCCCGACGACCACGACGTGGCGGGCGTTGCCGGCGCGGATGGCGTCCGCGGCCATGGAAAGCGCGTAGCAGAAGCCGGCGCAGGCGGCGTTGACGTCGATCGCGCCCGGCGCGAGCGCTCCCAACCGGCTGGCGACCGTTGCTGCCACGCCCGGCAGCCGGTCGATCTCCGAACACGTGGCCAGCAACAGCAGGTCGACCTCGTCGCCGCGTAGCCCGGCGGCGGCCAGCGCCTTCGCGGCGGCCGCAGTGGACATGTCGGCCACGCTCTCGTCCGGGGCCGCGATCCGGCGGGTGACGATGCCGGTGCGCTCCCGGATCCAGGTGTCCGAGGTCTCCACGAGCTGGGAGATCTCGTCGTTGGTGACCATCCGCGCGGGCCGGTAGTCGCCCAGGCCGAGCAGTCGGGCACCCGGAGCGCCGGCGGCCATGGTCAACGGCGTCACGCCGGGACCGTTTCCGGATGCAGCCGGACGAGTGGCTGGCCGGGTCCGACCGGGTCGCCGTCCTCGGCGAGCCACTCCACCACCACGCCGCCGTACGGCGCGGGCACCGGCTCTTCGATGCGCCGGGCGACCACCGTCCCCACGCTGTCGCCGGCGTCGACGTGGTCGCCGGGTCGCGCGGTGGCCGGGCGGAACGTCCCCGCGAGCGGGGCCACGACGACCCGCCACGCCGGCGCGGGCTCGGTGGCGGCGTGCTCACGGCGGGAGGACAGCAGTGCGCGCGCGGCCGGCAGGTCGGCCGGGGTGCGCAGGGCAACCACTTGGATGCCGGGAAGCTCGCGGCGGAGAAGACCGGACAGCGTGCCCGCGGGCGGCAGCTCGACGACGGCGGTGACGCCCAGCTCGCCCAGCGTCCGCATGCACAGGTCCCAGCGCACCGGTGCCGCCACCTGCGCCACGAGGCGCTCTATCAGCTCGGAACCGCTCTGCACCACCTGTCCGTCGGCGTTGGAGAGCAGGTGTATCGCCGGGTCACGCACCGCAATGCCGGCAGCCAGGTCGGCCAGCCGCTTCTGAGCCGGCTCCATGTAGGACGTGTGGAACGCCCCGGCCACCGAGAGCGGGCGCAGCCTGCTCCCGGCCGGCGGGTCGGCGGCCAGCGCGGCCAGCGCGTCGGCGCGGCCGGCCGCCACCACCTGGCCGGCACCGTTGCGGTTGGCCGCGGTCAGCCCGAGCTCGGCCAGCCGGTTATCGACCGTGGTCTGATCGCCGCCGAGGATCGCGGTCATGCCGGTCCTCTCCTGCCGGGACGCCGCAGCCATGGCCCGCCCACGCTCGCGCACCAGGACCAGCGCCGCCTCCGGGGCCAGCGCACCGGCGAGGACGGCGGCGGTGAGCTCTCCGACGCTGTGCCCCGCGGCGACGCCCACCCCGTCGGTGGTCGACTCGACGAGCGCGGCGGCGGCGCCCAAACCGGCCGCGACGAGCAACGGCTGGGCGACGGCGGTGTCGCGGATCGTCTCCGTGTCGGCGGTGGTCCCCATCGCGACCAGGTCGACGCCGGTCACCGCGGACCACCAGCGCAGCCGGCCTGCGAAGCCGGGAAGCTCCAGCCAGGGATGCAGGAATCCCGCGGTCTGCGCGCCCTGACCGGGCGCCACGATGGCGAACATGCCGACAGAGTGCCCGGGCCACGGCCGGTCCTCGCATACAGACCCTCACCAAGTCGAGGCGCGGTCGTTGTAGGGCTTCTACAACTCGGGTGTAGCCGCCGCCAATCGTCCGAGGACGATCGCGACGCGCAGGGTGAAGGCATCGCGGGGATCGGTGGCGGCGTAGTGACATACCTCCTCGGCCTTGCGCAGGCGGTATCGGACCGTGTTCGGGTGCACGAACAGCGCTCGTGCGGTGCCCTCGAGCGAGCCCATGGACGAGACGTAGGTGGCCACCGTGTCCAGAAGCGCACCTCCGGCCCCAGCCAGTGGGCTGTAGATCTCCTCCACCAGGGCCCGCCGTGCTGGCTCGTCGCCGGCCAGCGCCCGCTCGCTGAGCAGGTCGTCGGCGCGTACCGGCCGGGGTGCGTCCGGCCGGGCAGCCACGGCCCGAAGCCCCGCGAGCGCCACCGTGGCCGAGTGCGCCGCGCCGGAGAGGTCCGACGCGCTCGTGCCCAGCACCACAGGCCCGGCGGCGAACCCTTCGAGCAGCGGACGTACGGCGATCTCGGGCGGCTCCGCGCTGCCTAGCACGAGCACCAGGCGGTCACCGTGCACGGCGGAGAGGATGTCGAGCTCATGCGCCTTGGCCGTCTGCCGCAGCCGGTCGAGGAGCGCATCGGGGTCGCCGGCGGCCGGCGCGCCGGCGAGGACGCAGACGTAGGTCGGCGTACCCCAACCCAGCGCCGATGCTCGTGACCGCAACGCGTCGTCGGACTCCCCGCGCAGCAGTGCGTCGACGACGAGCGCTTCCAGCCGGGCGTCCCAGGCCCCCCGTTCCTCGGCCGCCTGGGCGTAGACCTGCGCCGCGGCGAAGGCCACTTCTCGTGAATAGCGCAGCACGGCCTCGTACAGGAGCCCCTCCTCGCCGGGCGCGGCGAGGGTGTCGACCTGGGACTCGACGACCTCGATGGTCACGCGGACCAGCTCGACGGTCTGTTGAAGGGTGATGGCCCGGGTCAGCTCTCGTGGCGCAGCTCCGAAGATCTCGCCGGAGATCTCCGACGCGTCGCCGGCCGGTGCGCGCAGCCACTGCAGGAACGCGGCGATACCGGCGTGAGCGACCAGGCCAACCCACGATCGCTGCTCGGCGGGCATGGCCCGAAACCACGGCAGCGCCTCGTCCATCCGGGCGACCGACTGAGTGGCCAGCGCGCCGCTGGCCCGCTCCAAGCGCCGCAGCGTCGCGGCCCCGCGGCGGCGCGTCGTACGGCGGGCGGTCGGCACCCGCACAAGCCTGCCACGGTACCGAGCCGGTCCTTGGTCACCGACGCTGACCGGTTCTCGGCGACATGTGTCGAGGGCCGGCATCTAGCGTCCCCTGCGGCCCAGCCGGGCGTATGGTCCGAGCGTGACCGTGCCGGCGGCGACGTACCGCATCGACCCTGCGTGCGGCCAGCTGCGGTTGCGGACTTATCGCCAAGGCGTCGCCGCGCGGGTGGGCCACGACCTCGTGATCGAGGCAGGTCGGTGGCACGGCACGGTGACCGTGCCGGAGGCGGATGTCGAACACGCTCGAGTGGCCGTGACCGTCGAGCTGTCCGGCCTGGAGGTGCGGGAGGGCACCGGCGGCGTCAAGCCGCTCACCGACGCCGACCGGCGGGAAATCCGGGCAACGATGCTGCGGCTCTTGGCTGCAGACCGGCACCCGGAGGCGATCTTCGAGTCCGTCTCGGTGCGTGGCGAGGGCACCACCGGGACGGTCGAGGGAACCCTGACCGTCGCGGGCAACCAACGGCCGCTGCGGCTGCGAGTCGAGGCCGACGGCCAGCGGATCACCGGTACCGCCACCGTCGTGCAGTCCGAGTGGGGCATCAAGCCCTACAGCGCCTTCTTCGGCGCGCTCAAGCTGCGCGACGAGGTCGAGGTCGAGGTCGAGGTCACGCTGACCGGCTGAGCCGGGAACGCCTAGCCTGCGGTCATGACTAGTGCCGACCCGGTGGCGGCGCTGCGCCGGATCGCCTTCCTGCTCGAGCGCGCACACGAGCCGACGTACCGGGTGCAGGCCTTCCGTCGCGCCGCGGCGACGGTGGCGGCGCTCGACCCCGCCGAGCTGGATCGGCGGATCGTCGAGGGCTCGCTCGAGGAGCTGGCCTATGTCGGCAAGGTGACCGCGACGGCAGTCACGGAGGCGGCCGGCGGCGAGGTTCCGGTCTACCTGCGTCGGCTCGAGGCCACGGCCGACCGGCCGGTGGCAGCCGGGGGAGCCCGGCTACGGGCAGCGCTGCGCGGCGACTGCCACACCCACTCCGACTGGTCCGACGGTGGCAGCCCGATCGCGGAGATGGCCGCGGCGGCGCGCGACCTCGGCCACGACTACGTCGTGCTGACCGACCATTCGCCACGTCTCACCGTCGCGCGTGGCCTGTCGCCGGAGCGGCTGCGCGAGCAGCTGCGGGTCGTCGCGGGGCTGAACGAGGAGCTCGCGCCGTTCCGGATCCTCACCGGCATCGAGGTCGACATACACGAGGACGGAACGCTGGACCAGGAGCCCGAACTGCTCGGGAAGCTCGACCTTGTCGTCGCCAGCGTGCACTCCAAGCTGCGGATGCCGGCCGCGGAGATGACCCGCCGGATGGTCACCGCGGTCGCCAACCCGCACACCGACGTGCTGGGGCACTGCACCGG
>JBPCOX010000118.1:0-6746 GCA_050999825.1 Mycobacteriales bacterium | reverse complement strand
GAGGTCAGCCCTCGCTGCCGCCGGTGAAGTTCCAGGACCGCAGGTGCAGGGACGGTACGACGCAGGCGCCGAAGTAGAGCGGCATCAGCTGCCGGTCGCTGCCGACCGCCTGGACGTTGCCGGGGGCCAGCGCGTCGACGTAGGACTGGGTGAACCGCAGGTTGTGCACCGGCCGGGCCACCCGGCCCTCCTCGATGAGGAAGATGCCGTTGCGGGTGAGTCCGGTCACCACCTGGGTGCGCGGGTCGAGGATCCGGGTGTACCAGAAGTCGGTGACCAGCAACCCACGGTCGACGCCCGCGACCAGCTCCGCCGGCGAGGTGGTGCCTGGCGCCAGCAGCAGGTTGGCCGGGACCGCGCCGAAGCTCTCGCCGCCCTCGATCGCGCATCCGGTGCTTTCGGTGCCGGCGGCCGCAGCGGTACGCCGATCATGGGCCAGTCCTACCGTTCGACCGTTCGTCACCAGGTCGAAGCGGCGCTTGGGCGTGCCGTCGGCGTCGTAGGGCAGTCCCACCGAACGGGGATCCGTCGCGTCGTCCCAGACGGAGACGGCGGAGTCGAACGGTGTCTCCCCGACGCGGGCGAAGGACCGGCCCTCGGCCACCGCCCGCGCGTTGAAGCCGTAGACGGCCAGGAAGAACAGCAGATCGGCGACACAGGCGGGGCCGAGCACGACCTCGTACCGGCCCGGCTCCACGTCGGCCGCTCCGGCGCCGTCACGCGCCAGCCGGGCCGCGGCGGAGCCGCTCGCCGTACCGTCGAGCTCGCTCACGGCCGCCGAACACTGGCGCCCGCTGCCGTCCGCGGTGGCAGAGCGGGCAACGCCGTCCAGCGTGGCGACCGTGGACCGCCCCTCGATCCGCTGTCCCGCCGAGTTGGCGTACGCCGCCGTGACCGCACTGGTCTCGCAGTAGCCCGCGGCACCCATGCCGTCCGCGGCGGCGATGAAGTCGGCCACCAGGCGGGCCCGTACGTCGGGCGAGGCCGCGGCGGTTTCGTCGTCCCAGTGAGCCGCTGGCGGGGGACCGGACGGCGGCGCGAGCCCCGGCCAGGCCGGGTCCACGGGCCGTATGCCGGCCGCAGCGGTCGCCATCCGGACCAGCCGGCGAAGCGAGTCCTCGTCGGTCGACGTAGCGCTCGCCGACGCGGTCCGCCCGTCGAGGGTCAAGGCCAGCGCCACGGTGCTCGTGTCGTCGACGAGGTTCTGGTGGATGAAGGAGTTGGCGAAGCGGGTGAGTGAGGACCGGCCGGACCGCACGGTCACCTGCGCCTCGGCGCTGCCGCCGAGCGCGTCGCCCACCAGGCCGAGGGTGCGTTCGCAGGTCTCGATCTCCCGGCTCAACCGCGCACCCCCACTCGAACTCCGCGGAAGCGCGCCGGGACGGCCGGATGACCGGTGTGACCGACCTGCATGGGCTGGCCCTTGCCGCAGTTCGGCGTACCCCAGAAGATCCACTCAGAGGAGTTGCCGACGCGGTCCATCGACGCCCAGAACCTCGGGCCGATGCCCGTGTAGGTCGGGTTGCGCAGCAGCCGCCCACGCCGGCCACCGCGGATCTCCCAGGCGATCTCGCAGCCGAACTGGAAGTTCAGCCGCTTGTCGTCGATCGACCAGGAGCGGTTGGTGTCCATCAGGACGCCCTCGTCGGTCTCGCCGATCATCTCCTCGAGGGAGGAGTCGCCGGGCAACAGCCCGACGTTGGTCATCCGCACCATCGGCAGCCCGCTGTAGCCGTCGCCACGCACCATGCCACCGGCCGCTAGGCCGGCGAGCGCGGCGGAGTCCCGGCCGGAGAGAACACCGACCCAGATGCCGTGCTCGACGATCGGCACCCGCTGGGCCGGCGTGCCTTCGTCGTCATAGCCGAAGGAACCCAGCGCGCCGGGCAGGGTCGCGTCGGCGGTGATGTTCATCAGCTCCGAGCCGTAGCGCAGGCTGCCGAGCTGGTCGAGGTCGAGCCAGGAGGTGCCGGCGAACGCGGCCTCCCAGCCGAGAATGCGGTCGAGCTCGATCGCGTGCCCGACCGACTCGTGGATCTGCAGGGCCATCTGCTCGCCGCCGAGGATGAGGTCGGTCACGCCGGCCGGGCACTCGGGGGCGGTGAGCAGCTGCTGCGCCTCGGCGGCGATGCGCTCGGCGTTGCCGGGCAGGTCCAGGCGGCGCACCAGCTCCCAGCCCTCGCCGCCGTACTGGCCCCGAATGCCCGGATAGGACCGCCGCTGGGTCTCCGACTCGCCCACTGCGGTGGCGCTCATCTCGGCGCCGCACTCGCGGATGCGCTGCGAGATCCGGGACCCCTCGCTGGTGAGCAGCCACTTCTCGGTGTCCCACACGTGGTAGGACGCCTGGGCCAGCGGTACGCCGCCGCGGTGCATCGCTTCGGTGACCCCGACGAGCAGGTCACCCTTGTCCGACAGCGCCACCCCGAGCGGGTCTTCCGCGCACGGGCTGTCCCAGTGGTCGGTGACCGGCGGCACGGGTGCAAGCTCGAGCGGCGGCCCCGCGACCAGGGCCGAGGCCCGCGCGGTCTCCGCGGCGCGTACGCCGGCGTCCCTCGCGGCGCCGCCGGTCAGCTCCGGCGTGGCGCAGAAACCCCAGGAGGAGCCGATCAGCGCGCGCACCCCTAGACCGGCGCGTTCGCTCTGGCTGAGCTGCTCGACGACGGCGTTCTGGGCCGACATCGTCTCGTCCCGGCTGACCATGACGCGGGCGTCGGCGTAGCGGGCCCCGGCCGCCAGGGCCGCCTCGATCGCCGCCTCGGCGTAGTCGAACATTCTCGGCACGCTACCGGTGCGGCCGCCCGGTGCACGACCACGGCGCAGGCGGACGCCGTACCCCTGTCGGGTCAGCTCCGCGGGATAGCGTCCCAGGCATGGCACGGCTGACCGCGCGGCCCGAGTGGGCCTTCTTCGCCTCGCTCGTTCAGGCCGACCGGCGTCTCGGTCTTGCCTGGTGGGGGCTGCTGGTCGCGCGTGGTGTCCTGCCAGTGGGCTTCGCCGTGGCCACCGGCGCCCTCGTCGCCGCGGTTAGTGCCGGCACGTCCCTCACCGGACCGCTCGTCGCGGTGGGCGTCGTCTTCGTGCTGCTGCAGGCCCTCAGCCCGTTGCACGCGGCTGTGAGTGCCAACCTGGGCAGCCGTACGTCGGCCTGGCTCTACGACCGCCTGACCGACGCTTGCGTCACCCCGCCCGGTCTCGGTCACCTCGAGGACCCGGGCCTCGGCGACGACCTCACCGTCGCCCGCGAGTTCGACCTCGGGCTCACCGGTCCCCCGATGAGCGTCAACATGGACTTCATCGCGGGCAGCCTCGTCGAGCTGGTGGCCGGCCTGGCGGCCGCCCTCGTGCTGTTCGGCTTCTCCTGGTGGGCACCGCTGCTCGTCGGCGGGGCATGGCTCTCGACGCACTGGCTGCTGCGCGAGAGCTCGATCTGGCGTGACCGCAACACCACCGAGGTGCGCAGTGCCCAGCGCGATGCCGACTACGCGTTCCGGCTGGCGGTCGACCCGCCGTCGGCGAAGGAGCTGCGGCTGTTCGGCCTCGCCGACTGGACCGTCGACCGTTTCCGGGACCGACGGCGCAGGCTCTTCGACCTGCAGTATGCCGCCACCAGGCTGCGCGAGCGCTCGGTGCTGCTGAGCCTCGTCGTGGTCGCCGCCGCCAACAGCCTCTTCTTCTGGGCGCTCGCCAACGCCGGCCTGCCGCTGGACAGCACCGTCGTCTACGCCCAGGTCGCCGTCGGCGCGAGCGCGATCGCCTTCGGAGGACTGAACTGGGCGCTCGACGGAGCCGCCGCGCCGGTGGCCGCGGTGCAACGGCTGCAGCCCGCGATGGGGCCCGCCGGGGCGCTGACGCCGGGAACCCGCTCAGCCCACGGCCTGCCCGCCGTCGCCGTTCGGCTGCGGGGGGTCAGCTTCGGCTACCCGCGCACCGACCGGCTGGTGTTCGACGGCCTCGACCTCACCATCCCGGCCGGCTCCTCACTCGCCGTCGTCGGCCAGAACGGCGCTGGCAAGACGACGCTCGCCAAGCTGCTGTGCCGGCTCTACGAGCCTCGAGCCGGTGTGGTCGAGGTCGACGGGGTCGACCTGCGCGAGCTCGACGTCGACAGCTGGCGGGCCCGCATCACCGCGGTCTTCCAGGACTTCATCCGCTTCGAGCTCTCGCTGCGCGACAACGTCGATCCCGCCGGCGCTGCGACCGACGAGCAGGTGCTGGCCGCGCTCGCCGACGCGGGAGCCGACGGGTTGGTGGACCTCGACACCCCGCTGTCGCGCAGCTACCGCGGCGGCACCGACCTGTCGGGTGGGCAATGGCAGCGGGTCGCTCTCGCGCGAGCGCTCTGCGCCGTAAGGCGTGGTGCCGGGCTGGTGCTGCTCGACGAGCCCACCGCACAGCTAGACGTGCGCGGCGAGGCCGAGATCTTCGAGCGGATCCTCGCCGCGACCCGGGGTGTGACGACGGTGTTGGTGTCGCACCGCTTCTCGACGGTGCGGCACGCCGACCGCATCTGCGTCCTCGAGCACGGCCGGGTCGTCGAGCTCGGCACCCACGACGAGCTGATGGCGATCGGCGGCCGCTACCGGACGATGTTCGACCTGCAGGCCATGCGCTTCGAGGACGAGCAGGAGTCGCTCGATGTCCTCTGACCAGGAGCTGCCGCCGGCCCTATCGTCGATGGTGCGCCTGCTGCGGCTCGGCTACCAGCACGAGCCCCGTCTCCTCGGTGCGGCCTTCGGCCTGAGCCTGCTGGCCGCCCTTCCCGACGCGCTCATCGCGCTGTGGCTCAAGCTCCTCGGCGAGGGCGTTGCGCGCCACGATCGCGCCACGCTGCTCACCGCCGGTCTGGGGCTGGGACTGTCGGCGACCGCGACGTGGCTGCTCAAGACCGTCAGCACCCGCGTCCAGCGGCGCTTCCGCGACAAGGTCTCCATCGCGTTGGAGTCGCACGTCGCACGGCTGCAAGCCGGGGTCACGACCATCGCCCACCAGGAACGACCTGACCTGCTCGACCGGCTGTCGGTGCTGCGCAACCACGTTTTCGTGCTCGACCACATGTACATGTCGATCTTCTCCACGGCCGGCTGGGTCCTGCGCCTGGCGGTGACGGTGGCGCTGCTGGTGTCGATCCACCCGGCGCTCGTGCTGCTCGCCCTGTTCGCCGTACCGACGGTCCTCACCTCCACCTGGCGGCCGGGCATCGAGCGGGCCGCCGAGGAGCAGGCCGCCACCCACGACCGGCTGGCCAAGCACCTGTTCACGACCGCCACCACCGCCGCGCCGGGCAAGGAGGTCCGCGTCACGGGCATCGGTCCGAGGCTCGCCGAGCAACGCCGGGCGACGTGGGAGCAGTGGTACGCGCCGGTCGCGGCGGCCCGCTGGGGCAGCGCGCTGTGGCAGACGGCGTCCTGGACCTTCTTCGGTCTCGCCTACGTCGGCGGTGTCGTGTTCGTCAGCTCGGGGCTGCAACGGCCAGCGGGTGATGTGCTGCTCGTCCTGGCGGCCGGCGCGCGGCTGTCGTCCTACATCGGCGCCACGGTCGGGGAGATCGGCTTCCTGCGGGGGATCTGGCTGGACGGGTCACGACGCCTGGTGTGGCTGGAGCAGTACGCCGCGGCCCTCGTCGCCGACGCCGACACGCCGGTGCCCTCGCGCCTGCGGGACGGCATTCGCCTGGAGGGAGTGAGCTTCGCCTACCCCGGCACCGAGCGGCTGGTGCTCGACGACGTCTCCGTGCACCTGCCGGCCGGTGCGGTCGTGGCGGTCGTCGGCGAGAACGGGGCCGGCAAGAGCACTCTGGTCAAGTTGCTGTGCAAGCTCTACGAGCCCACGTCGGGCAGCATCGTCGTCGACGGGGCCCCGCTGGCGCGGATGAGCGCCGACGACTGGCGTGGCCGGGTAACGGGTGCCTTCCAGGACTTCTTCCGCTTCGAGTTCCGGGCGCAGCAGTCGATCGGGCTCGGTGACGTGCCGCGCATCGACGACGAGCCCGCCGTCGTCAGCGCGGTCGACCGGGCGGGTGCGCACGACGTCGTGGACCGGCTGGAGCACGGCCTCGGCACCCAGCTCGGGGCGACCTGGCCGGCAGGCGTCGACCTGAGCTTCGGGCAGTGGCAGAAGCTGGCGCTGGCCCGCGGCTTCGTGCGCGACGACCCGCTGCTCCTGGTGCTCGACGAGCCGACTGCGGCTCTCGACGCCGAGACCGAGCACGCGCTCTTCGAGCGCTACGCCGCGGCCGCGCAGCAGTCGAGGGTGAGCGGCCGCATCACCGTGCTCGTCTCACACCGGTTCAGCACGGTGCGGATGGCCGAGCTCATCGTCGTGCTCGATGGGTCGCGGGTGGTCGAGGTCGGCAGCCACCAGGACCTCCTCGATCTTGGCGGCACCTACGCGGAGCTCTACGGCATCCAGGCCGCGGCCTACCGGTGAGTGGCGTCACAAGCCGGCGACACTGCTGGTTCCCCGGCCGCTATGCTGGTCCGCGTGACCGACGTACGCCTGCTCCTTGCCGGGCCGCGCTGACCAGGCACCCGTCCGCGCGGCAGCCCCTCCCTGCGTGAGGGGTTTTTTCATGCCCGGCCGCGACTTTCCGAGGAGTGCGTCATGACCGAGACGGTCGGCGAGGCCACGTACGACCCGCACGCGATCCAGGAGCGCTGGCTGCCGGTCTGGGAGGAGCTGCGGCTGTTCGAGGCCGGCGGCCCAGATGACCCGCGCCCGCGCAAGTACGTCGTCGACATGTTCAG
>JBPCOX010000085.1:0-4601 GCA_050999825.1 Mycobacteriales bacterium | reverse complement strand
CGACCTTGACCAGGCGAAGGCCGGCCGGGCGGGTCTTCGCGGCGGCGGCACAGTTCTCGGCCGGGGTGAGGAAGATCGTGGCCCCGGCCCGCCGGGCGGCGACGATCTTCTGCTGGATGCCGCCGATGGGACCGACGGTGCCGTCGTCGGAGATCTCACCGGTCCCGGCGACGAATGTGCCGCCGGTGAGCGGGCCGGGAGTGAGCTTGTCGACGATGCCGAGGGCGAACATCAGCCCGGCACTGGGGCCGCCGACGTCACGCAGCCCGAATGCAATCTTGAACGGGTAGACGTGCCGCACCATCGGCTCGATGCCGATCAGGGGACGTCCGTCGCCCGGGTCGGCGACAGTGCGCACCGCGACAGTGAGCGGTCGCCCGGCCCGCACCACGTCCAGCCGCAGCGCGGTGCCCGCCGGGCCGCGCGAGATCAGCTTCCGCAGCACCTCGGTCGAGCTCACCGCCGTACCGTCGATGGAACGGATCACGTCCTCGGGCTTCAGCAGACCGTCCGCCGGCTTGCCCTTGCTCACCGAACGGACCGCCACCGTCGTCGCCACCGGGATCGACAGCGCCCGCAGCGCCGCCGTGGTCGCGCTCTGCTGGGAGTCGAGCATGTCCTGGGTGTTCTGCTGCTCGATCTCCTTGGAGCTCTCCCGCGGCGGGTAGACGAGCTCCTGCGGTACGACGGCGACGCTGCGGTCCAGCCATCCCCGCAGGGCGGTGGCCAGGTTGATCGGGTCTGGCGGACCGCCCGCGACCGACACCGTGGTGAGGTCCAGGTGACCGCTCGTCGGATAGGTCTGCCGCCCGGTGATCGAAATCAGCGGTACGCCGTCAGACCGCTTGCCCAACGTGTCGGTGACCGGCCCCGGTCCCAGGGCCACGTAGGGCACCCGCATGGCAGCGCCGGCGACGGCCAGCACCAGAGCCAGCACGCTGGCCACGACCAGGGTGGTGACGCGCCGGGACACGACTCACGAGGGTACGGGACCGCCCGCGGCACGGTCTCAGGACGCGGGCCGCTTCCGCGGCCGTTTGGCCGGTGACCGGGTGGCAGGCCGTGCCATGGCGGCCTGCAGCTTGCGGTAGTTCTCCACCGACTCGGTCACGCCCTCCGGCCGCCGTGGCCGGGCGGCCCAGCGGGTCCATGCGATCGCGGCGAGGGTGGCGACCGCTGGCACGACCCACCAGGCGACTGCGGACATGAGTGTCTGCCTCGAGCTCGACGACCGGACCTATCACTGTAAGCCGTCCTACGGCATGCCCACCCATTCCTCACCGCCGTCGGCGAAGACCTGGTGCTTCCAGATCGGCACCGTGGCCTTGACCTCGTCGATCAGGCGCCTTGCCGCGGCAAAGGCCTCCCCCCGGTGCGGACAGGACGCCGCCACGATCACCGCAAGGTCACCGACCGAGAGCTCACCCACCCGGTGCACAGCCGCCAGCGCGACCGCCGGGAAGTCCGCCGCCACAGCGAGCGCCACCTTCCGGATTGCGTCTTCGGCTCGGGGATGCGCGCTGTAGTCGAGCCGGACGACGGAGCGGTCGCCGTCGCGGTCGCGCACGGTGCCGATGAAGACCGCCGTACCGCCGGCCCGATCGTCGGCCACGGCGGCCAGCACCTCCTCGACGGAGAGTGCGTCCGCCCGGATGGCGACCAGGCGCAGGAGGGTCACGAGGGCGACTGTAGGGCGCCCGGCTACGGTGGCCGGCATGGACTCGCATCGCCGGCCGGCCGGCCAGTAGGGCTCGCGGTGAGCAACCTGCCGTTCGGCTTCGGGCCGCCCGGCGACGACGAGGGCGACCGGCCGACCGGCGGCACCGACCCCTTCGCCGGCCTGTTCGGCGCCGGCGCGAACCCGGCCGACCTGGGGGCGGCGCTGCACCAGTTCGCCGACCTGATGTCCTACTCCGGCGGACCGGTCAACTGGGATCTGGCCCGGCAGACCGCGCTGACCTCGGCGGGTGCGGCTGACCCGGGTACGACGGCGGCGGAGTCGGCGGAGGTGGCCGAGGCGGTTCGGCTGGCCGACCTCTGGCTCGACCCGGTGACCGCGCTGCCCTCGGGGATCTCGGCCGCCGAGGCGTGGAGCCGGCGGCGCTGGGTGGAGGCCACCCTGCCGATGTGGACCGAGCTGTGCGACCCGGTGGCCGCCAAGGTCGTCGACGCGATGAGCGGCGCGCTGCCCGAGGAGATGGCCGCCCTAGCGGGGCCGCTGGGCGGGGTGATGCGCCAGGTCGGCGGCATGATGTTCGGCGGACAGGTCGGTTCGGCCATCGGCAGCCTGGCCGCCGAGGTGGTCAGCTCCACCGACATCGGCCTGCCGCTCGGCCCGGCCGGCCGGGCAGCGCTGCTGCCCGCCAACGTCACGGCGTACGGCGCCGGGCTGGAGGTTCCCGCCGACGAGGTGCGGCTGTTCCTGGCGCTGCGGGAGGCGGCGCACCACCGGTTGTTCGGACACGTCCACTGGCTGCGCGGGCACCTGGTCGAGCTGGTCCACGGCTTCGCCCGCGGGATCACCATCGACGGTAACGCGCTGCAGTCGATCATGTCCGACGTGGACCCGTCCGACCCGGAGTCACTGCAGCGAGCGCTGGCCGGGGGGATGTTCGAGCCGGAGCAGACCGACGAGCAGCGGGTGGCGCTGGGCCGGCTGGAGACCGCGCTGGCGCTGGTCGAGGGGTGGGTCGACGAGGTGGTCGCCTCGGCCGCCGCCGGCTCGTTGCCGAACGCCGCGGCGCTGCGGGAGACCGTGCGGCGGCGGCGGGCGAGCGGCGGTCCGGCGGAACAGACCTTCGCCACCCTCGTCGGCTTGGAGCTGCGACCGCGCCGACTGCGCGACGCCGCCGCACTGTGGCGCTCCCTGCTCGAGACTCGCGGGAGCGGCGGCCGCGACGCGGTCTGGGCTCATCCCGACCTGCTGCCCACGGCGGACGACCTCGACGACCCGGCCGCTTTCGGTACGACGGTTCCGCTCGACCTCTCCGCGCTGCCGGACTCCGGTCCGGAGGAGGAGGACCGGGAGCGCGGCGAGGCGCCGTAGGGGTTCGAAGACGAGGTCGAGTTTTGTGTTGTCCACAGCCGCGCCGGTGCCGGCCTGCTGGTCAGCCGGACCGTCCTGCACTGGCGGGTGCGCTGTCCACATCGGCGTCCCAACGCCATCCACAGGCCGGCCGCGACCGGCACACACCGCGTCAACAGAGCGGTCCACAGGGGGCGATCTCCGGCATTGACGGCGCTCGCCGAGCCGCCGTAGCGTCGCCCACGACGAAGCCCCCGGCGACCCGGGAGGTCGCTCGCAAGGGGAAGGCGAGCGACCGAACGGGGATCCGGGGGCTTCGGACTGCTCCCGGCTCGCGGTGCGGCTCAGGCGCCGGTGAAGCGGGCCGGCCGCCGCTCCGCCTGTGCCGCCAGCCCCTCGCGCAGGTCGGCTGTGACCATCGTGACCGGCTGAGCCAGCGCCTCCCACGCCAGCGCGTCCTCGAGGCTCGGGTGCCCGCCGCGAGCGAGCGCCACCTTGGTCAGCCGCAGCGCCACCGGCGCCTGGGCCGCGATCGTGGTGGCCACCGCGATCACCTCCTCGAGCAGCCGGTCGTCGGGGAAGACCCGGTGCACCAGCCCGATCTGGAAGGCCTCGACGGCGTCGACCGTGCGGCCGGTGAAGAGCAGCTCGCGGGCCATCCCCAGACCGACCGCCTCCGGCAGCAGCCAGGTGGCGGCCATCCCGGGATGCATCCCCAGTGCCGAGAACGGGGCGGCGAACCGGGCCCGCTCCCCGGCGTAGCGCAGGTCGCAGGCCAGCGCCAGACACAGCCCCGCCCCGATCGCCGGCCCGTTCACCGCGGCGAGCACGGGAACCTCGAGGGCGAGGATCGACAGCCACGAGCGGTAGAAGGGCAGCATCCGCTCGCGCAGCTCGGCGACGGAGCGCTCCGGCGACTCGGCGATCCAGCCCAGGTCGCCGCCGGCGCAGAACGCCGATCCGGCCCCGGTGACGACGACGCAGCGCACCGCCGCGTCCTGGCGCAGGGTCTCTACAACGGCCGCCCATGCGGCGGTCAGCTCGGCGGTCATCGCGTTGCGCCGGTCGGGCAGGTCGAGGGTCACCAGCACCACGCCCTCTGCCCGAACCTCCAGCCGCAGCGGCACGCTCATCTGCGCCTCCCTCCGAGTGGCGGAGGCTAGCGCGGTCGATCGGCAGCGGCTGCCCGGACGCGCCCTAGGTGTGCCGTAGGGTGAGCGCCCGGGTGCCTGGCCACCACCGGTGGGCAGAGGTCGTCCCGATCCATTAAGGAGGAGCTCGTGGCCGAGAGCTACAACGGCTACTGCGTGAAGTGCAAGGAGAAGCGCGACTTCGACGGGGAAGTCAAGGTCAGCGAGTCCGGCCGACGGATGGCGCAGGGCACCTGCCCGGTCTGCGGCACCAAGATGAACCGGATCCTCGGTAAGGCCTGATCCACAGTCTTCGACCGGGGCGGCGCCGCATCGCGGGAGCCGACCCGTTCGCGTCCGTGGGTGTTGACGGCCGTACGCCGGCCTCCCGAGCTGTGGAGAAGGGGCCAACAGGGGTGCTGCTTCTGCCCCGCCTAGCCGACGAA
>JBPCOX010000023.1:0-12188 GCA_050999825.1 Mycobacteriales bacterium | reverse complement strand
CCTCCTCGTGGCTGATGCGCTACGCCTTGCTGTGAGCCTGTTCACGGCCGCGCCGGTTCCGGCCGCGCCGGTCGACCGTCGCACGGCCGGGCGGGCGATGGCGCTGGCACCGCTGGTGGGCGCCGTACTGGCGCTGGTGGCGGCCGGCGTGATGCTGGCGGCGCGCATCACCTACCAGGAGCGCTTCGGGTTGCCGCTGGTCGCCGCGTTGGTGATCACGACGCTCACCCTCCTCACCCGTGGCCGGCACCTCGACGGGCTGGTCGACACCGCCGACGGCCTGGCGTCGTACGCCTCGGCCGAGCGGGCGCGCGAGATCATGTCCCGGCCCGGCGTCGGCGCGCTCGGCGTCGCGACGCTCGTTCTCAACCTGCTGCTGCAGGCGGGTGCACTGATGGCGTGCGTCGAGGCGCACCGCGGGACCGAGTCGCTGCTGCTGGCAGTGCTGGCCGGACGGCTCGCCGCCGTACTGGCCTGCACGCCGGCGACGCCCGCGGCTCGCCAGGACGGGCTCGGTGCGCTGGTGGCCGGCACCGTGCGGCCGGCTGTCGGGCTGGCCCTCACCGCGGCTGTCGCCGTGGAGGCGGCGGTCTACGGGCGGCTGGACAGCGACTCCGGCTCGCTCACCGCCAGCCTGCGCGCACTGCTCGCCCTCGTCGCCGCCCTTGCCGTGACCCACCTGCTGCGTCGGCACGCCGTACACCGGCTCGGCGGCATCACCGGCGACGTGCTCGGAGCGCTGATCGAGATCGCTACCACCGTCGTCCTGCTGGTCATGGCCGTCGGCAACTGAGGGAGTCTCTTGTGATCGCCCACCACCTGTTCACGGTCGGCGTACCGCTCGCCGAGAAGGTGCTGCGAACCGTCGCGGTCTACGCCGCCCTCGCGCTCATCCTCCGGGTCGTCGGGAAGCGCGACCTCGCGCAGCTGACCTCGTTCGACCTGGTCGTGATGCTGCTGCTGTCGAATGTCGTGCAGAACGCGATCATCGGCAACGACAACTCCCTCGTCGGCGGTCTGCTTGGCGCGGTCGTCCTGGTGGCCCTCAACGCGATGGTGGTCCGGGCGGCAGCGCGCTGGCCAGCGATGCAGGGCGGGTCGACGGTGCTGATCCGCAACGGCGAGTACGTCGACAAGGTGCTCCGCCGGGAGGGGCTGACCCGAGCCGAGGTGGCTGCGGCGCTGCGCCGGCAGAACGCCGACGGCCCCGAGCAGGTGGCCACGGCGACGCTCAACCCCGGTGGCGTGCTAGTCGTCGACCTCAAGGAGGAGGAGCAGAACGCCACCCGCGGCGACCTCCGCCGGCTGGAGGCCAAGGTCGACTCCCTGCTGTCGGCACGATGAGGCTCAGCGCGTCGACCGCAGACCAGCCAGGACGGCCTCGGCCAGCTCCTCCGGGGTGGCGCCGTCCACGTCGAGGATGAGCGTCGCGGCCTGGCGGTAGAGCTCCTCGCGCCCTCGTTGCAGCCGGGTCAGCGCGGTCGCCGGGTCGGGCTGCAGCCACGGCCGCCCCTGCCCGCTGCCGACGCGCTCGACCAGCGTGGTCATCGTGGCGCGGAGGTAGACGACGTAGCCGCCGGTTCGCAGCCGGTCCCGGTCCACGGCGCCCTCGACGACGCCGGCGGCCACCGCGGCGATGACCGGTTCCGGAACGGCAAGCGCCTCCGTGAGCGCGGCCGACTCGGCCTCGCGCATGGCGTGTTCGCCCCGCCGGCCCAGGATGTCCGGCGTCTTCTCGCCGGTCGCCCGCAGCACCAGCTCGTCGTTGTCGAGGTACTCCCACCCGGTGCGCGCTGAGAGCGCCGTGCCGACGGTGGTCTTGCCGCAACCCATCATCCCCATGAGCAGCACCCGGCCGCCGTCGCTCATTGGGTCGAAGCCTGCACGAACGGCGGCTTCACGACCCGCATCGACGACGGGCGGCCCCGCACGTCGACGCTTACGGGGTCGCCTTGGCTCACCGACCGGTCCAACAGCGCCAGCCCGATCCCGACCCGCCGGCTCGGGGAGAAGGTGCCGCTGGTCACCTCACCCACGGCCCGGCCGTCCGCCCCGGTGACCGTCATGTGCGCTCGCGGGATGCCCCGGTCGGTCGCCTCCAGCCCCCAGAGCAGCCGAGCTGCGCCCTCCGCACGCTCCCGGACCAGGACCTCCCGTCCCCAGAACGCCGGCTTGTCCCAGCCGACCGCCCAACCGACCCGGGCCTGCACCGGGGTGATCGTCAGCGACAAGTCCTGACCGTGCAGGGGGTAGCCCATCTCGGTCCGCAGCGTGTCCCGCGCGCCCAGCCCGCAAGGCAGCGCCCCGAGCGGCCGCCCGGCCTCGAGCAGCGCCTCCCACAGCTCGGGGGCGGCGTCCCAGCGGGGCAGCAGCTCGAAGCCCACCTCACCGGTGTAGCCCGATCGGCAGACGATGACCGGGCCGCCCCGCCAGTCCGCAGCGGTGAAGGACATGTAGGCGTGGCCGGTCGGGAGGTCCAGCTCGCCGAGCAGCTCCGGCGACCGCGGGCCCTGGACGGCGAGTACGCCGAGAGTCCGATGCAGGTCCTCGACCTCGACCCCGGTCGGCGCCGCTGCCGCCAGCCGGCGTACGACCTCCGCGGTGTTGGCGGCATTCGGGATGAGGAAGACCTCGTCCTCGGCGCGCAGATACGCGATCAGGTCGTCGACCACTCCGCCGGTCGCGTCGTCGCAGCACAGCGTGTACTGCGCCCGGCCGGGCTCGATCCGGCGCAGGTCGTTGGTCAGCGCCGAGTTGACGAACTCGGCGGCCCCGGCGCCCCGCACCACGGCCTTGCCGAGATGGCTGACGTCGAAGATCCCGACCGCCGAACGGACGGCGAGGTGCTCCTTGAGCACACCGCCGCCGGGATACTCGATCGGCATCTCCCATCCGCCGAAGTCGGCCATCTTGGCGCCGAGGGAGACGTGGCGGTCGTGCAGCGGCGAGCGGTGCAGGCTCATGGGCGGGAAAACTACCGTTGCCCTGCAGTCAGTCGGATCGGCCCGCGGGCATAGCATCGGGATCTCCTAGGCCCTCTCGATCGGATGCCCATGACCAGCCTCAGCCTGTCGACCGGCCCGGCGGACACCCTCGATGTCGGTGCCCTCGTGATCGGCGTCGCGAAGGGCGAGGACGGTCCGGTGCTCGTCCCGGGCGCCGAAGAGGTCGAGCAGGCCTTCGGCGGCAAGCTGGTTGCGGCGTTGTCCGGCCTGGGCGCCACCGGGGCGGCGGGCGAGGTCACCAAGCTGGCGACTCTTGGCGCCACCACGGCTCCCACCGTGGTGGCCGTCGGGCTGGGCGCGGCGGCGAACGGTACGCCGTACTCCGCCGAGACGCTGCGCCGGGCCGCCGGCGCGGCGATGCGCGCCCTGGCCGGCACTGGCACGGTGGCCGTGGCCCTGGCGCAGGCCAACGGAGCTCCCGGACCGGAAGATCTGCGCGCGGTGAGCGAGGGGCTGCTGCTCGGGGCCTACACCTTCGACCGCTACCGGTTCGCATCCGCGGACGACCACAAGCCGCCGGTGAGCGCCGCGACGATCCTGGTTGCCGACACCGGCGATGTCGCGGCCAAGGGCGCAGCCCGCCGGGCGGAGGCCATCGGACGCGCGGTGGCGCTGGTACGTGACCTGGTCAACACCCCGGCCGGCGACCTGCACCCGCAGGATCTGGCCGATGCGGCCGTCGCCGCCGGCCAGCCGCTGGGCCTCGAGGTGGAGGTCCTCGACGACGACGCGCTGCGCTCGGGCGGGTACGGCGGCATCCTCGGCGTCGGCCAGGGCTCGGACCACCCCCCACGGCTGGTCTCGCTGCGCTACACCAGCCCCAAGGCGACGCGTTCGATCGCGTTCGTAGGGAAGGGGATCACCTTCGACTCCGGCGGGTTGTCGATCAAGCCGGCCCAGGCGATGGAGTGGATGAAGGCCGACATGAGCGGCGCCGCGGCCGTTCTCGGCGCCATGGTGGCGATCGCCACCCTGCAGCCGGAGGTCAACGTCACCGGCTGGCTGCCCATCGCGGAGAACATGCCGAGCGGCTCCGCCATCCGGCCCTCCGACGTGCTGACCATGTACGGCGGCAAGCGCGTCGAGGTGCTCAACACCGACGCCGAAGGCCGGCTGGTCCTCGGTGACGCCCTCGTCCGAGCCTGCGAGGACTCGCCCGAGATCCTGGTCGACGTCGCCACGCTGACCGGCACCCAGATGCTCGCCCTCGGCGCCCGCACCGGAGCGGTCATGGCCAACGACGAGGAGCTGCGGGCGGCCATCGTCGACGCCGCGGAACGGGCCGGCGAGGCGATGTGGCCGATGCCGCTGCCCGACCATCTGCGCAAGTCGATCGACTCCGAGATCGCGGACATCCAGAACATGGGGGACAAGTACGGCGGCATGCTCGTGGCCGGGTTGTTCCTGCGCGAGTTCGTCGCGGCCGGCGTTAAGTGGGCGCACCTCGACATCGCGGGGCCGGCGTGGAACCTGGCCGAGCCGTACGGCTACACGCCCAAGGGCGGCACCGGCGCGACGGTTCGCACCCTGGTCCAGCTCGCCGAGGATGTCGCCGGCGGCGCGCTCGCCGGCTGAGGCTGCGCCGGGTGTGAGCGGTCGCGCCGCAGTGGGAGGATGAACGCCATACCGCTTCGCCGACTGCAGAGGGAGCTCCCGTGGCGAATCCCGCCCCTTTCGACCTCGTGATCCTCGGTGGCGGCAGTGGTGGCTACGCCTGCGCGCTGCGCGCAGCCGAGCTCGGCATGAGCGTGGCACTGATCGAGCGCGACAAGGTCGGCGGCACCTGCCTGCACCGCGGCTGCATCCCGACCAAGGCGCTGCTGCACGCCGCCGAGCTCGCCGACAATGCCCGCGAGGGCGCCAGCTTCGGCGTCCGTACGACGCTCGAGGGCATCGACATGCCGGGCGTCAACGCCTACAAGGACCGGGTGGTCACCAAGCTGTACAAGGGCCTGCAGGGGCTGATCAAGAGCCGCAAGATCACCTATGTCGAGGGCGAGGGGCGGCTCGTCAGCCCCACCGCGGTCTCGGTCGGCGACACGACGTACGAGGGCAGGCACGTCGTTCTGGCCACCGGCTCCTACGCCCGCTCCCTACCGGGTCTGGAGATCGACCACGAGCGGGTGATCACCAGCGACGACGTCCTGACGATGGACACGATCCCCGCCTCCGCGGTGATCCTCGGGGCCGGCGCGATCGGCGTCGAGTTCGCCAGCGTGTGGCGCTCCTTCGGCGCCGAGGTGACGCTGGTCGAGGCGCTCCCCCACCTCCTGCCACTGGAGGAGGAGTCGAGCTCGAAGCTGCTCGAGCGCGCCTTCCGCAAGCGCGGGATCGCCTACCAGCTCGGCGCCCGCTTCGAGGGCGTGAAGGTCACCGACTCCGGTGTCGTGGTCACGCTCGAGGGCGGCGAGACACTCGAGGCCGAGCTGCTGCTGGTGGCGATCGGGCGCGGCCCGGTGTCGAAGGATCTCGGCTACGAGCAGGCCGGGGTCGAGGTGGACCGCGGCTACGTACGTACCGACAGGTACTGCAAGACCAGCGTCGACACCGTCTACGCCCTGGGCGACCTGATCCCGACTCCACAGCTCGCCCACGTCGGCTTCGGCGAGGGCATCCTCGTCGCCGAGCACATCGCCGGGCGAAACCCGGTGCCGATCGACTACGACGGCGTACCACGCATCACCTACTCCGAGCCCGAGGTGTCCGCGGTCGGTCTCACCTCCGCCGAGGCGACCAAGCGCGGGTACGACGTGGTGACGATGACCTACGACTTGGCCGGCAACGGCAAGAGCCAGATTCTGGGCACCGCCGGAGCCGTCACCCTAGTGGCGGCAAAGGACGGCCCGGTGCTCGGCGTCCACATGGTCGGTAGCCGCGTCGGTGAGCTGATCGCCGAGGCCCAGCTCATCACCAACTGGGAGGCGCTGCCCAGCGAGGTCGCGGCGCTGATCCACCCGCACCCGACGATGTCCGAGGCGGTCGGCGAGGCGCACCTGGCGCTGGCCGGCAAGCCGCTGCACGCGCACGGCTGACCGCCCCCCGACTTACAACTAGAGAGGCCACCGCGATGCCGGTCTCCGTGACCATGCCCCGCCTGGGCGAGAGCGTGTCCGAGGGCACGGTCACCCGCTGGCTTAAGTCGGAGGGCGAGACGGTCGCCGTCGACGAGCCGCTGCTCGAGGTCTCGACGGACAAGGTCGACACCGAGATCCCGTCGCCGTCGGCCGGCGTACTCAAGTCGATCAAGGTCAACGAGGACGAGACCGTCGAGGTGGGCGCGGAGCTGGCGGTGATCGACGACGCGGCCGCCGCGGACGGGGCGGCGACAGACGAGCAGCCCGCGCCCGCAGCGCAGGAACCGCAGCCCGAGCCGGCCGGTGCGGCCGAGCCGGAGCCGGCCGAGGAGCCGGCCGCGGAGGCGACCGAAGCCGGTACGGCGGCCGTGGTCACCGAGGAGCCGCAGACGCCGGAGCCAGAGCAGCCCAAGGCTGCCGAGGCTCAGGCCAGTCGGGCTGACCAGTCCCCCGATGCCTCATCGCAGCCGGAGACGGCGGACGGCAGCGCCGACGGTGGTGGGGCGGCGTACGTCACGCCGCTCGTACGCAAGCTCGCTGCGGAGCACGACGTTGACCTCGCGTCGCTGAGCGGCACCGGTGTCGGGGGGCGGATCCGCAAACAGGACGTGCTCGACGCCGCAAAGAACCGCGGTGCGGCGTCCGAACCACAGGAGATCCCGAACGCGCCGTCGACATCGGCGTCGGCACCCAAGGCGCCGACCATGCTTTCGCAGCCGCAGTTGGCGGCCAAGGACACCACGGTAAAGGGGCGGACCGAGAAGCTTTCCCGACTGCGGACGGTCATCGCGAAGCGGATGGTGGAGTCGCTGCAGGTGAGCGCCCAGCTGACGACGGTCGTCGAAGCCGACATCACGAAGATCGCTCGGCTCCGGCAACACGCCAAGGCGACGTTCGAGTCGCGCGAGGGCGTGAAGCTGTCCTTCCTGCCGTTCTTCGCGGTCGCCACCTGCGAGGCGCTGAAGGCGCACCCGACAGTGAACGCGAGCATGGACGTCGAAGCCGGCACGGTCACCTACCACGAGGCGGAGCACCTGGGCATCGCGGTCGACACCGACCGCGGGTTGCTGGTCCCCGTGATCCACGACGCCGGCGACCTCAACCTCGGCGGGATGGCGCGCAAGATCGTGGACCTGGCCGAGCGGACCCGCAACAACTCGGTCGGTCCGGACGAGCTGGGTGGCGGCACGTTCACCCTCACCAACACCGGCAGCCGGGGAGCGCTGTTCGACACCCCGATCATCAACCAGCCGCAGGTCGGCATCCTGGGCACCGGCGCGGTCGTGAAGCGACCCGCCGTTGTCGACGACCCGGAGCTGGGAGAGGTCATCGCCATTCGCTCGACCGTCTATCTGGCGCTGACCTACGACCACCGGATGGTGGACGGCGCGGACGCCGCCCGGTTCTTGACGTCCGTCAAGCAGCGGCTCGAGGAAGGCGCCTTCGAGGCCGATCTCGGTCTGTAAACGAAGCGGCCGATCCGCGGTAGAAGATCGGCCACTTCACTTCGTCACACTCAGTCAGGCTCTGCCCGAGTGGCTCTTGGACGTCATGACGTCCGTCAGCATTGCGACCTCAACCAGGGTCCTGCGCCCAACGCAGACCGTCCACGGTCCTTCCGCTCGACCTGGCGGAGTGAAATGTTCGCTCGCCGACAGACTCCGCTTGTTTCCTAGAGCTAGCCTCGCTCCGATCAGGGGGTGACATGGACGTGCTGCTCCAACGCGTGATCGAGCGGTGAGCGGAGCAAAGGCCGGTGGGACCGGCTACCGCGCGGCGCTGCGGCACCGCGACTTTCGGCTGCTGATCATCGGCACGGTCGTCGACCAGGCTGGCAGCTGGGCCTACAACGTGGCGCTTGTTGTCTATGTCTACTCGGCCACGCACTCCGCTGCCTGGGTCGGTGCTGCCAGTGCGGCGCGGTTCATCCCCGCCCTGTTGTGCAGCACGTACGCCGGCGTGATCGCCGAACGCTTCGAGCGCACCAAGGTCATCGTCGTCACGAATCTCGGGTGCGCGGCGCTCATGATCGCCTTGGCGGTGACCACGACCTTTCATGGACCGGTACTGGTCGCCATCGGGTTCGCGGCCCTGACCTCGATCATCGCGTCGGTCATCGCACCGGCGACTTACGCGCTCGCCCCGGACCTCGTGGGCGAGCCCGACCTCGCGGCGGCCAACGCACTGACAAGCACCGTCGAAAAGGCCGCCGTCATCGTGGGGCCCGCGCTCGGCGCCGGCCTGCTGCTGCTCGGCGACCCCTCGCTCGCCTTCCTGGCCAACGCCGCGACCTTTCTGTTCTCGGCTGAGATGGTGCTGCGAATCCGCACCCGGAGTCGGCCGGTCGACGTAACCAAGGGCGGGCAGTCCGGTCCTTTCCAGCAGCTGCAGGTCGGGCTGCGGCAGATCGGCAGCTCGTCGACGGCTGCGGTGCTGGTCGGCTACAGCGTGCTGGCCAGCGCCCTCTACGGGGCGGACACGGTCCTGTTCGTCGTCGTGAGCCAGTTCCAGCTCGGCACCGGCCCTGACGGGGTCGGCTATCTTCTCGCCGGGCTCGGTCTAGGCGGGGTGATCGCAGCCGGACTCGTCAACCGCCTCGCGTCCTCCCCTCGGCTGGGCACGATCATCACGGTGGGCATGGCGGTGTACTGCCTCCCCACCGCCGCCCTCGTCTGGGTGCACGCACCGGCGGTCGCCTTCGCGCTGCAGGTCGTGCGGGGAGGCGGCACGCTCACGGTTCACGTACTGGCAATGACGGCCCTGCAGCGGTCGCTGCCTTCCGATGTCATCGCCCGTGTCTTCGGCGTCTTCTGGGCGTTGGTTCTGGCCGGCATCTCGATCGGCGCGCTGATCACCCCGCCCCTGCTGTCCGCATTCGGCCTGCACACCGTCTTGTTGATCTTCGGCGTCGGTGTGACGGTGGCCGCCCTCGCCGCCTATCCGAAGCTGCGCAAGCTGGACGAGGCGGCGCTGGCGCGCGTACGGCGGCTCGAGCCGCGCATCGCCCTGTTGGACGTGCTGGGGATCTTCGCGGCGGCGCCGCGCCCGGTTCTGGAGCGGCTGGCCCGCGCGGCGAAGGAATTCGCTGTGGCGCCGGGTTCCGTCCTGGTGCGCGAGGGTGACACCGCCGATGCCCTCTATGTCCTCGAGGTCGGTGAGGTCGCGGTGAGCGCCCGCGGCGAGACCGGGTCTACCCGTCGATTGCGCACCCTCTGCGCGCCGGCGTACTTCGGCGAGATCGGCCTGATCGAGCGAATTCCGCGTACGGCGACGGTCAAGGCACTCGAGAAGTGCAAGCTGTTGCGGATCGATGGGTCGGACTTCCTCGACGCCCTCACCGCATCGCCCGCGTCGACGGCACTGCTGGAAGGGGCCAGGACCCAGCCGGCCCGCACCCACCCGTCCTACCGGCCATCCGCACCGTCGTCGCTGGCCGAGGAGTCAGCGAGCGGGAAGTGACCGACCCCGACGACCGGCTCTCCCGGGCCCTGGCCGAGCGGAGGAAGGCTTGACAGCGGCCGCCAGTCCACGCTCCGAGTGCACCACAAGATCTAGGTTTGGCGCGCTGCACGAAGCCTCGGTGCTCAGTACAACAGCCGCGCCATCAGCTGGTCGTCGACGTACCGGCCGTCGATTCGGAACTCCGCGCGCAGCACGCCTTCAACCTCAAAACCACAGGCGGCGTAGAGCCGCGCAGCGTTCGGGTTGCTGGCCAGGACCCGCAACGAGAGCTTTCGCGCGCCGCGCCTGCGGGCCTCCGCGACAGTGCCCTCGATCAGAGCGCGGCCCACGCCACGGCCTTGCGTTGCGGGGTCGACGGCCAGACCTTGGATCTGCAGGACATGCGCGTTCGACGCCAGCGGGGTGGGCGGTCGGATCTTCGCGTAGCCGGCAACATCGCCGTCCAGCTCAGCGACCAGGACGTCTTCCGGGTGGGTGGAGTCGGTGAAGAACGGCTGGCTGGCATCGGCCACCGGTACGACGTTGTCCACGCCGCCGAAGGCGGCGCGGTCGATGCGTTCCAGCTCGCCGCCGTCTGACGGCCGAGCGACCCGGATGCGAACTGCCACGCGCCTCCCCCAAGGTGCCGAACGCCAAGCTGCCGGGCACGATAGGACACATGCGGATCGCGGTGACCGGCGCATCCGGCTTCTTGGGCTCGGCGCTGGTGCCGGAGCTGCGGTCGGGCGGGCACGACGTCGTCCGGCTCGTGCGACAACCGCCCCAGTCGGCGGAGGAGGTCCGCTGGAACCCGGCCGCGCGTCAGGTCGATGACGCAGCTCTCGCCGGCGTAGATGCCGTGATCCACCTGGCCGGCGTCAACCTCGGCGGCCGGCGGTGGACCTCCGCCTACCGGCGCGAGATCCTCGCCAGCCGGGTCGACGGCACCACGACGATCAGCGAGGCGGTCGCCCGGAGCGATCCACGTCCGGCGGTACTGCTCTCAGCCTCCGCCGTCGGCTACTACGGCGACACCGGTGACCGGCCGGTGGACGAGAACGCCGGCCGCGGCGACGGCTTCCTCGCCGACGTGGTGAGCCGATGGGAGACCTCGACCGAACCCGCTCAGCGAGCCGGCGTACGGGTCGTGCGCCTACGCAGCGGCATCGTGCTGGGGAAGGGCGGCGGCGCCCTGAAGCCGACCCTGCCGCTGTTCCGGCTGGGCCTCGGCGGCCGGCTCGGCTCCGGCCGGCAGTACGTCAGCTGGATCTCGCTGCCGGACGAGATCGCGGCGATCAGCTTCCTGTTGCACGCACAGGGCATCTCCGGGCCGGTGAACCTGGCCGCACCCGGCACCGTCACCAACGCGAGCTACTCCGAGGCGATCGGGCGCGCCGTGCACCGCCCCACCCTGGCGCGGGTGCCTGCGGCGGCGCTGCGGGTGGCCCTCGACGGGTTCGCCGACGAGGCGCTGCTCTCCGGCCAGCGGGTGCGACCACGGGTGCTGACCGAGGCGGGCTTCGAGTTCGCTCATCCCGACATCGACACCGCGCTCGCGGCCGTGCTCTAGGCACGACGCACCGCCGCGATGCGCCAGCCGTCACCGGCGGGCACCAGCTCGACCAGCCACGCTGCCGAAGCCCGGCCCGGTCGCCGCTCCACCACCTGACCGTCGGCGTCGATGATCTCGTACGCCGGCAGCCGGTCGACAACCCGTACCGCGGCGCCGGCCGGCGTGCGCCGTATCAGCCGCACGGACTCGATCTCCAACCGCAGGCCTTCGGCGCGTACGCCAGCCGTGGCCAGCCGGCGAATAGCCGCGGCATCCACGGCGAGTGGCGGCGAGCCGGCGGCGTAGATCTGGGCCAGAGCTGCGGCGTCGAGGTTGGCGATGGCCGCATCGCGGCCGGCATCCAGCCTGGCCAGGATCGCCGACCAGTCCGGCGTCGGCGCAGCCGTCGGTGCCGGCGTCGGCGTGGCCAGCGAGGCGGCCTCGAGAGCCGGGGGGCCAGCCGGTCGGTCGGCCACCGCCCAGGCCCGACCCGCCAGCACCGCGGCGACCAGCGCGATCGGCACCCCGGCGAGGAGTGCGAACGACGGCCGGCCGGCCTTCCCCGGCGGCGGGGGTAGCGGGTGGGGACGCTTCGCTGAACCAGCGAGCGCGGGGGCCGCCGCCGCTGGCGGGGAGCCCCCAGCGGATGGGTCAGCGAGCTGAAGAGGCGCCGGCCGGCCGGTCTGGCGCAGCTCGGCCGCCAGCTCGTCGGCTGTCGGGCGGCCGGCCGGATCGGCCGACGTCGCGCGTTGGACGCAGGCCCGCAGCCGCGCTGGTGCATCGCGGTCAAGCGCCAGTGCAAGCACTTCCCCCAGCGCCAGAACGTCATCGGAAGGAGCCCAGTCCTCGCTCCTGCCGGCCAGCCGGGACAGCCCGAAATCGGCGAGCAGCGGCCGCCCGTCACCGGTGAACAGCACGCTGCCGGCCTTCACTCCGCCGTGGGCCCGCCGCTGGACGTGCAGCGCCGCCAACGCCGTGGCCAGCGGTACTCCGACCGTCACCACCTCACCCGGGGTCAGCGCACCGCGAGACGCCAGCAGGGTGGCGAGGCTGTCGGCGGCGGCGAAGTCGCTCACCAGCGCGACCCCATCATCGACCGGCAGCACCGTCCGGAGC
>JBPCOX010000012.1:0-8967 GCA_050999825.1 Mycobacteriales bacterium | reverse complement strand
TCGCTGGCCGGCGGTGCGGCTGCCCCGGCCTGGCCGGGCGTTCCGACCGCGGTCGCCGGCGCCGGCCTGCTGCTGGCCGCCGTCGTGGCGGCCGACGGCCTGTTCGGCCGGCTCACCGGCGCCAGCTTCAGCTGGCCGCAACCTCTGGCGGTGGCCGTGGCGGTCGCCGCGGCCGGCGTACCGATGCTCGCGGCCGTCTCCTGGTTCGAGGGAGCGGGCGACACGGTCCTGCAGCGACGCCCGCCTGCCGCCGTTCCCGCGTTCGTCGCGGCCGAGATGGGAGGGTCCGCCCGCACCCGGGCCCTCGTGCTGCGGCCCCGGGCGGATCAGACGTTGCACTACGTCGTCCTCCGCGGCCCCGGCAGCGCGTTGGGCGACGCCGACCTGCCGCCCGCGCCGGGGACCTCGGCCCGGCTGGATGCGCTGGTGCGCGACCTCGCCGCCGGTCGTGGCGGCGAGGTGGCCGAGCGGCTGGGCGCCACCGCCGTGCGATACGTCTACGTCCCGCCCCCCACCGACGCGCGGCTGGTCCGGGTGCTGGACTCGGTGCGCGGCCTGAGCCGGGTGGCTGCCGGCCCCGGCCTCTCGCTGTGGCGGGTGGCCGGACCCGCCAGCCGGCTCACCGTGGTGTCACCCGCCGGATCGGCGGCGGCGCTGCCGTCCGGTTCGACGACCGCCGCCGCCACCCTGCCGACGGGTCCGGGCGGCCGGACACTGGTGCTGGCCGAGCCGGCCGGATCCGGCTGGCGGGCCACGTTGGACGGCAGGCCACTGCCCAGCCGTACGGCGTACGGCTGGGCGCAGTCCTTCTCCCTGCCGACCGACGGCGGCCGGCTCGATCTCCGCTACGACGGCGGCCCCCGTCGGCGCGGGCTGTTGGTGCAGGGCGCACTGCTGGCCGTCGTGCTGCTGCTGGCCGCGTCGGCCGGCCGTCGGCGGGAGGAGCCCGAGGAGCCGGCGGCACCGGAGGAGGCCGGCTCCCTCGCCCGCCCCCGCGGGACCCCGGAGGTCATCGACCTCCGCGATCCCGTCGACCTCCGGGTGGCGGTACGCCGATGAGCCGGCGGCTGCTCGCTCCGCTCGTCGTGGCCGCGGTGGTGGCCGGGGGGACCACCGCTGCGGCGCTGAGCTGGCCGGTCCTGCCCCGGGTGCCGGGCCCACCGCCGCCGCCGACCGCTGCGCCGGTGGTCGAGCGCGGACTGGTCTGCGCCGACGTGGCGGCGGACCCGGGCCGCGTGACCACCCGTGCCTCGCTGGCTGCGCTGCCAAGTCCGGCCGGGACGAGGTCGGCCGGGCGGGCCGCCATGACGGCGGTGCGGGGCGCCGCCACGACCCCCCTTCCGGTGCTCGTCGGTGCGGGGGCGGTGAGCAAGGCTGAGGTGGCGAGGGCCGCCGGGCCGATCCGAGCCGACGCGTACGGGCCCCTGGCCGCCGGCGTCGCGGCCGAGCTCCTCGCGCGTATCGACGCCGGCCAGGGCCGCGGTCTGGCCGAGACGCGGTGCGCCGTGGCGGCGCCGGACACCTGGTTCGTCGGTGGGTCGACCACCGTCGGCTCTTCGGCGTCTTTGCTGCTGGTCAACCCGGACGAGGTGGTCGCTACCGCGGACGTCAGCCTGATGACCGCGGCCGGCCCGGTGGCACCTCGCAGCGCCCGGGGTGTCGAGGTCCCCGCCCGGGGTTCGGTCCGGATGGCGCTCGAGTCCCTTGCCCCCAACGTGCCGGCGCTCGCAACCCACGTCGCCGTGACCGCCGGCCGGCTCACGGCAACCATGTTCGAGCGCCGCCACCTCGCCAGCCTGGCGCTCGGGGTGGACTACGTGGCGCCGACCGCCGCACCGGCCCGCGCCGCGGTCGTGCCTGGCCTCGTCGCCGGGCCGGGCGCCCGTTCGGTGCTACTCGCGGTCCCGGGCCCCGACGACGCCTCGGTGGAGCTGCGGGTGGTAACCACCGACGGCTCCTTCGTTCCCGCGGCCCTCAACGCGGTGCGGGTGCGGGCCGGCACCGTCGTGCCGGTCGACCTGGCGAGGGTGCTGGCCGGCCGACCGGCCGCGGTCGTGGTGAGCAGCGACGTACCGGTCCTGGCCGGGGGCTTCTCGGCCCAGGGTGATGCGGTCACCCACGAGGCGGAGTTCGCCTGGACCGCCGCGACCCCTCCCCTCGGCGGAGCCGCTCTGGTACCGGACAACCGGGTGCGGGGCGCGCAGCGGAGCGTGCTGCTGCTCACGGCACCGGAGGCCTCGGCCACCGTCTCGCTGACCGGACTGAGCGCGGGGCCGCAGGCGGGGCCGGGGCCGGTCATGATCCGGGTGCCCGCCGGGCGAACGATCGCCGTACCGCTGCAGGTGCTCCGGATGCCCGGCGGAGAGTTCGCGCTCGTCGTCACGCCCATGCCCGGGTCCGGGCCCATCTACGGCAGCCGCCAGCTATCCGAACAGCGGGGCCGGGGGGTGTGGCTCTCCCAGCTGACGCTGGAACGCACCGAGGTCACCGCCAGCGTGCCCACCGTGGTCCAGGACCCGGCGGCCGGGGCGCCTTAGCCGGCGTCGTACGGCGGGTCGACGGCCTCCGGGTCCAGGCCGAGCAACCGGGCCACCTGCTCGACGACCACATCGTGCACGAGGTCAGCCAGCTCGCCGCGGTCCGGGGCGCGAGCCTCCACCGGTCGGCGGTAGACCACGATCCGGCTCGGCGCCCCGCCGGAGCCCGGCACCAGCCGGGCCAGCGGTACGCCGTCCTCGCCCGCGAGCTCCTCGCCGGGCGCGAGGCCGGCGGCCATGCCCGGCACCTCGTCGACCGCGAACTCCACCGCGGCGAGCTCGTGCCCCCAGCGGCCCTCGAGATGCTCCACGGCGTCGAGCACGAGGTCGTCGAACTGCTCCGAGCGGCTGCGCGCCAGCGGTACGCCGGGAGGCACCAGCGGCCCGCGGAGCCCGCGGCCGTGCCGGTCCCGCCGCCGGGCCGGCGCCGTCCGGCGGGCCGCCGGGGCGCTGCGGGACTCGATCACAACCGGGAAGCGTAGTGGCACGACACGGCCGGTGGTGATGGCCGGGCGCCGGTCGGGGGGTTACCGTTCGCGCTCGTGAGCCCCCTTCGGCGCTGCTCGCGAATCGCGTGCACGGCGCCCGCCGTCGCCACGCTCACCTACGCCTACGCCGACTCCACGGCGGTCGTCGGCCCGCTGGCGACGTACGCAGAGCCGCACTGCTATGACCTCTGTGAGCGTCACGCCGCCCGGCTCACAGCCCCCCGTGGCTGGGAGGTGCTGCGCCAGCTGGAGGAGGGCCTACCCGCAGGCCCGAGTCCGGACGATCTCGAAGCTCTGGCCGACGCCGTCCGCTCCGCCGGATCGGGTGGCGGCCTACCGCCGCCCGACGACGTGAACGGGGCGCGGCGCGGCCACCTGCGCGCGGTGCGGTCGCCTGGATAAGGCGGCAGCACCCCCCGATTGGAGCACTCAAGTGCGTGGGGCGTGCTGTCGAATCGGGAGATAAGCCCCCGTAACGCGAGAGGAGAATGGTTGATGCCTGCCTTGAACGGCGCCCGGCTCAACGGCGCCCGGCCGCCATCCGGTCCCTACCAGGCTGCGATGTCGAGTCGTCCCGGTCAACGCCCAGGCTGCCGCTCATCGCCGCGCTGGCGCCCGCGCGCCGCCTCGAGGCCGTCGACGAGCGTGTCGAGGCTGGTTGCGAACCGTTCGTCGCGGTTGTCGACCCAGACGTACGCGCCGAGGGTGACCAGCGCGGGGAAGCGGTCGGCCGGCAATGACCGCAAGAACGTGTGCAGCTCGCGCCGGGTCGCGGCGTCTCGTACTCGCTGCTCGTTGGCCGAGGTCAGACCGCTGAGCGCGAAACCGATGGTGTAGTCGTAGACGAGGGAGAAGGCCAGGCCGGTCTCCCGTTCCGATAGGCCGGCCCCCTGCAACGTTGCGAGGAACGCTTCCGCCAAGGCAAGGGAGTTGGGCCCGAGAGGGTCGCGGGTCTTCAGCAGCCCAGCGATGCCGGGATGGCCTTCCAGTACCGTCCGTAGTCGGTTTGCGAGGACCTTTACCCGCTCGGCCCAGGCGAGGGAGTGATCGACTTCGTAGTCGACCTCGGCCAGCACCCCATCGAGGAGGAGGTCATGGAGCTGTTGCTTGTTTCGAACGTGGCGGTAGAGCGCCCCGGGAACCACGCCGAGACGGTGGGCGAGGGCTCGCATGCTCAGAGCCTCTACGCCGTCCGTACCGATGACCGCGATGGCCTCGGTGACGACGCGCTCGCGGGTCAGCCTGCGGCGACGTTCCGCCTCAGTGGCCGGAGCGGGGAACCACGGGGGGCTCAAGCCCGCTCCGGCACCGGCCGATTGACTGTAAACGCCGTTCACGATAAAGTGAACAGTGTTTGCTCGAAACGGGTGTTGTGCACCTGATCTCGCAGACCTCCGAAGTCGCCACCCTATTGAGGGAATCCATGTGTTTGCCCAACGTAGTCTGGACATGCCGCGCCGCCATGAACGCGTGAGTGCCAACGGCCCAGCTGGAAGCTCCGGTCGCTGCCCAGCCTGTGGTGGCGACCGGCTCACCGAGATCGCGATGACGCTGACCGACGGCTCGCCCGTCCGGTTCCGCTCCTGTCGCAAGTGCGAGACCAAGTCCTGGGAGCAAGGAGGCAGCGACCTGCCGCTGACCGCCGTGATGGACAAGGCACGCAAGCTCGGGAGCTGAGCGCCGCCACCGGTAGGCTCGCCGGTCGTCGCCCTCGACCTGCGAAGACCGGAGTAGCGCGTGCCCGACCTGTCGAAGATCGTGAAGGCCTACGATATCCGTGGCGTGGTGCCCGACGAGCTGGACGAGGGTGTCGCCCGGGCGCTCGGTGCCGCCTTCGCCAGGTTCACAGAGACCGACACGCTGGTGACCGCTCATGACATGCGTACGTCCTCCGGTCCGCTGTGCGCCGCCTTCGCCGAAGGGGCGAGCAGCCAGGGCGCCGACGTGGTGGCGGCCGGGCTGGCCTCCACCGACACGCTGTACTTCGCGGCCGGCTACCTCGACGTACCGGGCGCCATGTTCACCGCCAGCCACAACCCGGCGCGCTACAACGGCATCAAGCTCTGCCGCGCCGGCGCCGCGCCGGTAGGGCAGGACAGCGGGCTGGCCGAGATCCGCCGGCTGGCCGAGGGCTACCTCGCCGACGGGCTGCCGGCCTACGCCGGCAAGCCCGGGGCGGTCTCGAGCCGCGACCTGCTGCGCGAGTACGCCGACTACCTCAAGAAGCTGGTCGACCTCTCCGACATCCGCCCTCTCAAGGTGGTCGTCGACGCCGGCAACGGGATGGGCGGGCACACCGTCCCGACGGTCTTCGCCGGGCTGCCTCTCGAGCTCACGCCGCTCTACTTCGAGCTCGACGGCACCTTCCCCAACCACGAGGCCAACCCCATCGACCCGGCCAACCTGCGCGACCTGCAGGCCAAGGTGGCCGAGGTGGGCGCCGACATCGGGCTGGCCTTCGACGGCGACGCCGACCGCTGCTTCGTCGTCGACGAGCAGTGCGCGGTGGTGTCACCGAGCGTGCTCACGGCACTGATCGCCAGCCGGGAGCTGGCCCGCGAGCCCGGGGCGACCATCCTCTACAACCTGATCGTGTCGCACGCCGTACCGGAGATCGTTCGAGAAGCCGGCGGAACGGCCGAGCGCACCCGGGTGGGGCACTCGTTCATCAAGGCCCGGATGGCCGAGACCGGCGCGATCTTCGGCGGCGAGCACTCCGGGCACTTCTACTTCCGCGACTTCTGGCGGGCCGACTCAGGCATGCTGGCCGCCCTGCACGTGCTGGCGGCGCTCGGCGAGCAGCCTCGGCCGCTCTCCCAGCTGCTCTCGGCCTACTCCCGCTACGCCGACTCCGGCGAGGTCAACTCGACCGTCGCGGACGCCCCGGCGAAGCTGGCCGAGCTGACGGCGGCGTACGCCGACAAGCCCGGCGTTCGCCTCGACCACCTCGACGGGCTGACGGTCGAGGCCGACGGCTGGTGGTTCAACGTCCGGCCGTCCAACACCGAACCACTGCTGCGCCTCAACGTCGAGGCGGCCGACGAGCCGACCATGGCGCGGGTCCGCGACGAGGTCCTTGGGCTCATCCGCGGCTGACCGACGTACCGGCCCATCCCCTGGAGCAACCGTGAACCTTGAACCCTGGCTGTTGGAGATACTCGCCTGCCCCGCCTGCCACGCTTCGTTACGGGTGGTCGAGGCGGCCGAGGAACTGGTCTGCACCGGCTGCGGGCTGGCCTATCCGGTCCGTGACGACATCCCGGTGCTGCTGGTCGACGAGGCGCGCCGGCCCGATGGCGCAGCGAGCCCGTCGTGAAGCCGGCGGACGCCGAGGTGCGGCTCGATGACGCCGCCGCCGTCGAAGCCGGCGACCCGGCCGGCATGCTTCGCGCGGTCGCCTCCTCGGCGGCCCAGGTGCGCCAGGCCGTCACCCTGGCGGCGGAGGCTGGGGTCGACCGGATCGGCCGCGACGGCCGGCCGCGCGCAATGGTGGTGACCGGGATGGGCGGCTCCGGAGTCTCCGGCGACGTGCTCGCCGCTGTGGCCGGCATCGGTTGCCCGGTTCCCATCGTCACCCACCGCGGCTACGGGCTGCCCGGCTGGGTGGGGCCCGCCGACCTGGTGGCCGCGGTGTCGTGCTCGGGCTCCACCGAGGAGACGCTGTCCGCGACCGACGAGGCGCTCCGCCGTGGCTGCCGGCTGCTGATGGTCGGTGCCGCCGACTCGCCGCTGTCGCAGCGGGCCGAGCAGGCGGGCGCCCCCTACGTCGTCGTGCCTGGTGGCCGGCAGCCGCGGGCCAGCCTGTGGGCGCTGTCGGTGCCGCTGGTCGTCGCCGCGGCCGCGCTCGACCTGCTGCCGGCGCCACCGGCGGTGCTGGAGGCGACCGCTGCCCGGCTGGAGTCGGTCAGCGGGCGGTGCCGGCCCACCAGCGACTCCTTCCCCAACCCGGCCAAGGCGCTCGCCATCGAGCTGGCCGGCGCACTGCCGATGGTCTGGGGCGCCTCGCCGCTGGCCGGCGTCGCGGCGTACCGCTTCAAGACCCAGCTCGCCGAGAACGCCAAGTACCCGGCGATGTTCGGGGTGCTGCCCGAGGCGAACCACAACCAGGTGGTGACCTTCGACGGCCCTTACGCCGGTGGGCCGGCCGAGCAGGACTTCTTTCGCGACCGGGCAGCGGAGCCGGAGCTCCGCACCCGGCTGCACCTGGTTCTGCTGCGCGACCCCGACGAGCACCCGCAGACCGCGCGCCGGGCGGAGGTCTCCCGGGAGCTGGCCCGCCAGCGGGGCATCGACGTCAGCGAGCTGGTCGCCGAGGGTGACTCCCCGCTGGAGCGGATGGCGAGCCTGGTGGCCCTGATCGACTACGCCACCGTCTACCTCGCGCTGCTGCTGGGCATCGACCCCACCCCGGTGACCGCGATCTCCGAGCTCAAGGCCCGGATCGCCCAGTGAGCGCCGCGGGGGGCCGGGCGGCGGTCATCGCGGCGCTGCTGGCCAACGCCGGCATCGCGGTGAGCAAGTTCGTCGCGTTCCTGTTCACCGGATCGTCGTCGATGCTGGCCGAGTCGGTGCACTCGGTCGCCGACACCGGCAACCAGGCCCTGCTGCTGCTGGGCGGTAAGCGGGCGTCGCGAAGCGCGGACGCCGAGCACCCCTTCGGCTACGGCATGGACCGCTACTTCTACGCCTTCGTCGTCGCGCTGGTGCTCTTCTCGGTCGGCTCGCTGTTCGCGCTCTACGAGGGCTACGAGAAGCTCAAGTCCCCGCACGAGATCGAAGCGCCGCTGGTGGCGATCGGCGTCCTGCTGGTGGCCATCGTGCTCGAGTCCTTCTCCTTCCGTACGGCGTACCGCGAGTCCCGCAAGGTCAAGGCGCCGGGCATGTCCTGGCCCGGTTTCATCCGGCACAGCAGGAACCCGGAGCTCCCGGTCGTCCTGCTCGAGGACACCGCCGCGCTGCTCGGACTTGTCTTCGCCCTGGCCGGGGTCGGCTTCACGCTGCTGTTCGACGAGCCGCGCTGGGACGCCATCGGGACGCTGGCGATCGGCGTACTGCTCGGCGCAGTAGCGTTCGTGCTGGCGGTGGAGATGAAGAGCCTTCTCATCGGGGAGGCGGCCACCCCGACCGACGTCGAGCGGATCCGTACGGCGCTGGTCGACGGCGAGATCACCCGGGTGATCCACCTGCGGACCGTGCACATCGGGCCGGAGAGTGTGCTCGTGGCCGCCAAGGTCGCGTTCGCGCCGGACGCCGACATGGAACGGGTCGCCAGCGGCATCAACGCCGCGGAGCAGCGGGTGCGCGCGGCAGTGCCGGTCGTCTCGCTGATGTACCTCGAACCCGACCTCTACCGCGCGGACCGCGCGGGCCTCGCCGAGCCGGTCTGACACTCCGATCGGCTATCCGGTCGATCTTCTCGGGCGGAACTGCATCCTCAGGTAGGTGTCGAAGACGCGGGCGCCGAGCAGCCGGCGGCTGTGGATGACGGCCATGGCGCCGACCGTGACCACGTAACGGGTGCGGGGGTGACGGGTCGTGACCGCCCGCTCGATGAACCCGGCCACGGCCTCCGGTGGCACGGACAGCCTGGACCGGTACGCCGCGGCCATCTGCTGGTCGGCTGCGGCGTTCAGTGCCGCGTAGGGACCCGTCGGGGCGGCGCTGCCGGCCAGGCTCGTGCCTGCGGTGGAGCCGAACTCCGTGCGGATGAGCCCCGGCTCGATGAGAACGACCTTGACGCCGAACGGCGCCACCTCGAAGCGCAAGGCGTCCGTGAGGGCTTCGACGGCGTACTTGCTCGCGTGGTAGTAGCCGCCGACGGGGAAGGTGAGCCGGCCGCCCATGGAGCCGACGTTGATGATCCGCCCCGACCCGGCGGCGCGCATGCCGGGCAGCACCAGCTGGCACATCCGCGCCAGGCCGAACACGTTGGTCTCGAACTG
>JBPCOX010000213.1:0-15709 GCA_050999825.1 Mycobacteriales bacterium | reverse complement strand
ATAGCCCTCGCGGAGGTCGCCGTCGGTCTCGGCACGCTGCTCGGGCTCTGGACCCGCCTCGCCGCTCTCGGCGGAGCGCTGCTGTCCCTGAGCTTCCTGCTCACCGTCAGCTGGGGCACCCGGCCCTACTACTACGGGTCCGACATCGTCTTCCTGGTCGCCTGGCTGCCGCTGATCTGGGTCGGGGCGGCCGGCGTGCTGTCCCTCGACGCCGCCCTGGCCGAGCGGCGGGCCGTTGCGGATGCCGATCGCGGGTCGGCCGTCCCGGCGCCGGAGACGGGGCCGATCGACCGACGCGCGGCGGTCGCGACCGGGCTCCTGGCGGTCGGTGTCCTGGCGATCGCCGGTGCCGACGCCGCGCTCGGCCGGGCCCTGGGCCGCAACCGGACGGGCCGCCGGGCCGCCGTGGCCCCGCCGACCCCGGCGGCCTCGCCGACGTCGACCCCCTCGGCTGGCCCCAGCCCGACCGGTACGGCGGTGGGACAGGTCTCGGCCCTGCCCGTCGGCGGCGTCCTCGCGTTCACCGACCCGGGCACCGGCGAGTCGGCGTACGCCGTCCAGCCGGCCAAAGGCACGTTTCTCGCGTTCTCGGCCATCTGCACGCACACGGGATGCACGGTTGCGTACGAGGGCGGCCGCCGCCGCTTCCACTGCCCGTGCCACCTGTCCAACTTCGACGCCTCGACCGGGGCGGTCCAGAACGGACCGGCGCCGCGGCCGCTGCGCCGGATTGCGGTCGAGGCGGTGAACGGCGAGCTGCGGGTGGCGACCTAGGGCGTGTCCCCTGAGTCGTCGCCAGGCGGGTGCACCGCGGCACCGCGGCGCCGTGGCAGCGTCGTCGTCTCCTCAGGTCCTGGTGCGGTAGTGGAGGTGAACCACGCCGTTGCCGAAACGGCGTTCGTCCAGCAGCTCGAGCTCCAGGTGGACATTGTCGGGGAGGGCCGATGTGCCGCCCCCGACCACGATGGGCGCGACGAACAGGTGGCACTCGTCGACCAACCCGGCCGCAATCGCCTGGCCGGCGAGGTCGGGACCGCCCACGGTCATGTCGCGTCCCGCTCGCGCTTTCATCTGGCGGACCGCGTAAGGGTCGAAGTCTCGCTCGATCCGCGTTCGGTCACTGGATGCCGTCTCCAGCGTCTTGGAGTACACGACCTTGTCGGCCGCCTGCCAGATCTCCGCAAACTCCAGGATGAAGGGTGGCTGGTCGGCGAGGGTGTGCGCGATCTCCCAATAGACCATCACCTCGTACATCCGGCGCCCGTAGAGGTAGGTGCCGACCGGCCGCTCGAGGTCGTTGACGAAGGCGTGCACCTCCTCGTCCGGCGCAGCCCAGTCGAAGGTGCCGTCCTGGTCCGCTACGTAGCCGTCGAGCGACATGATCGCCGAGTAGATGAGCTTGGCCATGGTGAGCCTCCCTCTACGCATACCGGTTGCATTTCGCAACCAGCTCAAAAGACATAGGCAACTGCTCCGGCAATGCAACCAGCCGTCCTGAAGGGGCCGACGACCGATGCCCACGCGATCGCCTCGGACATCCTCGCCGACCGGCGCCAGAGGTCGGTCGAACCGGGCCCGCCTTCGTAGACACGCCTAGCGGAGGCCGCGCCCCGCGCCTCCCAGAGTCGGGGCGCCGGCACCGGGCCGGTGTCCGACGGCCGGCATAGGGTGGAGCCCATGGCGAGCCCGGCCAGCTATCGACCGGCGCCGGGCTCGATCCCGGACGTCCCGGGCGTCTACCGCTTCCGCGACGAGCGCGGCCGGGTGATCTACGTCGGCAAGGCGAAAAGCCTGCGGAGCCGGCTCTCGTCGTACTTCCAGGACGTCGCCAACCTGCACCCGCGCACCCAGACGATGGTCTCCAGCGCGGGCTCCGTGGACTGGACCGTGGTCGGCACCGAGGTGGAGGCCCTCCAGCTCGAGTACAGCTGGATCAAGGAGTTCGACCCGAGGTTCAACGTCCGCTACCGGGACGACAAGAGCTACCCGAACCTGGCCGTGACCCTCTTCGAGGACTATCCCCGGCTGCAGGTGATGCGCGGACCCAAGAAGAAGGGCGTCCGCTACTTCGGCCCGTACGCCCACGCGTGGGCGATCCGCGAGACCCTCGACCTGCTGCTGCGGGTCTTTCCGGTCCGCACCTGCTCCGCGGGCGTCTTCAAGCGGGCCGGCCAGGTCGGCCGTCCGTGCCTGCTCGGCTACATCGGCAAGTGCTCGGCGCCCTGCGTCGGTCGGGTCAGCGCCGAGGAGCACCGGGAGATCGTCGAAGACTTCTGCGACTTCATGTCCGGCTCCACCGGCACCTACCTCAAGCGGCTGGAACGCGAGATGGCCGCTGCCGCCACCGACCAGGAGTACGAGCGTGCGGCCCGGCTGCGCGACGACATCGGCGCGCTGCGCCGGGCGGTCGAGAAGCAGGCGGTGGTGCTGCCCGACGGCACGGACGCCGACGTGGTGGCCTTCGCCGAGGACCCGCTCGAGGCCGCCGTCCAGGTCTTCTACGTCCGCGGTGGACGGGTGCGAGGTCAGCGGGGCTGGGTGGTGGACAAGGTCGAGGACCTCGACACCGCAGAGCTGGTCGGCCAGTTCATCGCCCAGGTGTACGGCGACGCGTCCGGCGAGGGCGCCGAGGCCGAGGTGCCGCGGTCGCTCCTGGTCCCGGCACTGCCGCCCGACGCCGAGGCGGTGACCCAGTGGCTGTGCGAGCGCCGGGGCCGGCGGGTCGACCTGAGGGTGCCGCAACGCGGCGACAAGCGCGCGCTGCTCGAGACCGTGGCGCGCAACGCCATGTCGTCGCTGGCGGTCCACAAGACCAGGCGCGCCAGCGACCTGACCGCTCGTTCGCGCGCCCTTGCGCAGATCCAGGAGGCGCTCGACCTGGACGAGGCGCCACTGCGGATCGAGTGCATCGACGTGTCCAACCTGCAGGGCACCGCCAACGTGGCCAGCATGGTCGTCTTCGAGGACGGTCTGCCGCGGCGCGGGGAGTACCGGCGCTTCGCCATCCGCGGCTTCGAGGGCGCGGACGACGTGGCCGCGATCTCCGAGGTGGTGTCCCGGCGGTTCCGCCGCTACCTGGACGAGCGCTCCCGAACCGGCGAGCTCTCCGGCGAGGACGGGCCGGCCGGCGTGGACCCGGAGACCGGGCGGCCCCGCCGGTTCGCCTACCCACCCAACCTGATCGTCGTCGACGGCGGGCAGCCGCAGGTGACCGCGGCCGCCGCGGCCCTCGCCGAGCTGGGCGTGGACGATGTGGCTCTCTGCGGTCTCGCCAAGCGGCTGGAGGAGGTCTGGCTGCCGGGTCGGGACGAGCCGGTCGTCCTGCCCCGGACCAGCGAAGGCCTCTACCTGCTGCAGCGGGTGCGCGACGAGGCGCACCGGTTCGCCATCGCCTATCACCGGCAGAAGCGGTCCCGGGCCATGACGACGAGTGCGCTGGACGGCATACCGGGACTCGGCGAGACCCGCCGCAAGGCGCTGCTGCGGCACTTCGGCTCGCTCAAGCGGCTGCGGGCGGCGACCGTCGAGGAGGTCCTCGAGGTGCCCGGGGTCGGCCGGCGTACGGCGGCGGCGGTACTCGCCGCGATGGCGTCCTCGGCGCCGCAGCGGGCGGCCGACCCGATTACCGGGGAGATCCGCGAGGGGGCCGGGTGACCGCCGCGACGGCCGCCACACCGCTGCGGATAGTGATCATCACCGGTCTGTCCGGAGCCGGCCGCAGCACGGCCGCGAAGTGCCTCGAGGATCTCGGCTGGTTCGTCGTGGACAACCTCCCGCCGTCGCTCCTGTCGACCATGGCCGACCTCGGTGCCCGGTCTCAGGGAGCGGTGAGCCGGATCGCCGTCGTCGTCGACGTCCGCAGCCGGGCCTTCTTCTCTGACCTGCGGGCGGCGATGGACGGCCTCGACCGCAGCGGCCTGCCAGCCCAGGTGGTTTTCCTCGAGGCCGGCGACGAAGCCCTCGTACGCCGGTTCGAGAGCGTCCGCCGGCCGCACCCGCTGCAGGAGGACGGCCGGCTCGTCGACGGCATCGCCCGGGAGCGGGCGCTGCAGCGCGACCTCCGCGGGGACGCCGACCTGGTGATCGACACGACGTCGCTGAACGTGCACGAGCTCCGCGCCAAGATCGCGGCCGCCTTCGCCGAGGAGCCCGACAGCTCGCTGCGGGCCACGTTGGTCTCTTTCGGCTACAAGTACGGGCTGCCCGTGGACGCCGACCTCGTCGTCGACTGCCGCTTCCTGCCCAACCCGCACTGGGTGCCCGAGCTGCGCCCGCGCACCGGCCGCGACGCCACGGTCCGCGACTTCGTGCTCGCGCAGCCGGGAGCGACGGAGTTCCTCGACCGCTACGCCGAGCTCCTGCGACTCGTGGGGGAGGGGTACCGGCGCGAGGGCAAGCACTACCTAATGCTGGCGGTCGGCTGCACCGGCGGGAAGCACCGCAGTGTGGCGATGTCCGAGTCGCTCGCGGACCGGATGAGGGCCGACGGGGTCGACGTCACCGTCGTGCACCGCGACCTGGGGCGCGAGTGACCGCCCGCCCGACCGCCGAGGTGGCGGTGGTGGCGCTCGGTGGCGGCCACGGGCTGGCCGCGTCGTTGACCGCGCTGCGCTCGGTCACCTCGGCGGTCACCGCGGTGGTGACGGTCGCGGACGACGGCGGGTCGAGCGGCCGGCTCCGCCAGGAGCTCGGCGCCCTGCCGCCCGGCGACCTGCGGATGGCCCTGTCGGCACTGGCGGGATCCGGCGGACCCGGGGACGTCTGGGCCGCCCTGCTGCAGCACCGCTTCGGTGGCGGCGGAGCGTTGGCCGGACACCCGGTGGGCAACCTGATGATCACCGGCCTGACCGAGACCCTGGGCGGCCCGGTGGCCGCGCTCGACGCGGTGGCCGGTCTGCTCGGAATCCGGCCGCCGTCCCGGGTGCTGCCGGTGTCCTGTATGCCGATGGACCTGGTGGCCGAGGTGATGGGCCTCGACCCGGTCGACCCCCGGCGATCGACGTCGGTCCGCGGGCAGGTGGCGATCGCCACCACCCCCGGGCGGGTGGTGACCGTCTCGTCGCTGCCTGCGGAGCCGGCCGCCTGCCCCGCAGCGGTGGCCGCCGTCACCGACGCCGACTGGGTCGTGCTCGGTCCGGGCTCCTGGTTCACCAGCGTGCTGCCGCACCTCATGGTCCCCGAGCTGGTGAAGGCACTGGCCACGACGGCCGCCCGTCGGCTCGTCGTGCTCAACCTGGCTCCGCAGTCGGGGGAGACCAGCGACTTCTCGCCGGCCGACCATCTGGACGTACTGTCTGCGCACGCGCCGGAGCTGCCGGTGGACGTGGTGCTCGCCGACTCCGGCGCGGCCGGGTCCGACGGGCTGCGCACGGCCGCGGCCGCGTTGGCTGCCCGGCTCGTGTTCGCACCACTGGCCGTGACCGACGATGGGGCCCGCCATGACCCGGTCCGCCTCGCGGCGGCCTACGACGAGATCTTCTCCACCCCGAACCCCCCTGGAGCAGCTGCATGGCGATGACGGCATCGGTCAAGGACGAGCTCAGCCGGCTGGTAGTGACCAAGCCGTGCTGCCGGCGGGCGGAGATGTCGGCGCTGCTGCGCTTCGCCGGCGGTCTGCACCTTGCCGAGGGGCGGGTCGTGGTCGAGGTCGAGCTCGACACCGGGTCGGTGGCTCGTCGGCTGCGCAAGGAGGTGATCGAGGTCTACGGCTTCGAGTCCCACCTGACCGTGCTGGCGGCCGGCGGGCTCCGCAAGGGCAGCCGGTACGTCGTGCGGATGGACAAGGACGGGGAGGCGCTGGCCCGCCAGAGCGGTTTGCTGGACTCGCGTGGGCGCCCGGTTCGGGGCCTCCCGCCGCAGGTGGTCTCGGGCGGTGCCTGCGACTCCGCGGCCGCCTGGCGCGGGGCGTTCCTCGCCCACGGCTCGCTGACCGAACCGGGCCGGTCCTCCTCTCTCGAGGTCACCTGTCCCGGGCCGGAGTCGGCACTGGCCCTGGTGGGGGCCGCCCGCCGGATCGGAGTCGCGGCCAAGGCGCGGGAGGTCCGCGGTGTCGACCGGGTCGTCATCCGCGACGGCGATGCCATCGGCGCGCTGCTGACCAGGCTCGGCGCCCACGCCAGCGTGCTGACGTGGGAGGACCGGCGGGTACGCCGGGAGGTACGCGCGACCGCCAACCGGCTCGCCAACTTCGACGACGCCAACCTGCGCCGGTCCGCGCGGGCGGCCGTCGCCGCCGGCGCGCGGGTCCAGCGGGCGCTCGAGATCCTCGACGGCGACGCGCCCGAGCACCTGCTGACCGCCGGTGCGCTGCGGATGGAGCACGGGCAGGCCAGCCTGGAGGAGCTCGGTGCGTTGGCCGACCCGCCGATGACCAAGGACGCCGTCGCCGGCCGGATCCGCCGGTTGCTGGCCCTCGCCGACAAGCGGGCGGAGGACCTCGGCGTACCCGCGACGGAGGCCAACGTGACACCGGAGATGCTCGCCCCCTGACCGGCATCGGCTAGGTTGCCGTTCATCGGCGCGGCTGCCGGCCGCGGTCGTCGTACGACGAGGGAGACCGAGTGAGCATCCGGGTAGGCGTCAACGGCCTGGGCCGCATCGGCCGCAACTTCTACCGCGCCGTGCTGGCCCGCGGGGGAAGCGACATCGAGATCGTCGCGGCCAACGACCTCGGCGACGTTGCGACCATGGCCCACCTGCTCAAGTACGACAGCGTCCTGGGGACACTCGACCGCCCGGTCGCCGTCACCGGCGACGGCATCCGCGTCGGGGACGCCACCTTGACGATCCTGGCCGAGCGCGACCCCGCCGCGTTGCCGTGGGGCGACCTCGGAGTCGATGTCGTGGTGGAGTCGACCGGCCTGTTCACCGAGGCGGCGGACGCCCGCAAGCACCTCACCGGCGGAGCCAAGAAGGTGATCATCTCCGCGCCGGCCAAGGGCGAGGACCTCACGGTGGTCATGGGCGTCAACGACGACGCCTACGACGGCTCGCAGACGGTCCTTTCCAACGCGTCGTGCACCACCAACTGCGTGGCCCCGATGGCGAAGGTGCTTCTCGACAGCTTCGGCGTCGTCCGCGGCCTGATGACGACGATCCATGCCTACACCACCGAGCAGCAGCTGCAGGACCAGGCCGCGCTGACGAGGAAGGGGACCCCCGACCTGCGCCGGATGCGCGCTGCCGCTCTCAACATCATCCCGACCTCCACCGGTGCGGCGAGGGCCACTTCGCTCGTGCTGCCCGAGCTCGCGGGCAAGCTCGACGGCATGGCGCTGCGGGTACCGGTACCGGTCGGCTCGGTGACCGACCTGGTGGTCGAGCTCGAGCGTGAGGCCAGCCGGGACGAGGTCAACGAGGCCTTCCGAGCGGCCGCCGATGGCCCGCTGAAGGGCTACCTGGTCTACAACGAGGATGCGATCGTCTCCTCGGACATCGTCGGTAGCGCGGCCTCCTGCACGTTCGACGCGCCCCTGACGATGGCATCGGGCACCTCGGTAAAGGTCATCGGCTGGTACGACAACGAGTGGGGATACTCCAACCGGCTCGCCGACCTCGCCGCGCTGGTCGGTTCCCGGCTCGGTCCCCGGCCCGGCGGCTAGGACCCGCCGTCGTGCGGGAGATCGACGACCTGGGCGGGCTCGCCGGGAAGCGGGTGCTGCTCCGTTGCGACCTCAACGTGCCGCTGAGGGACGGGGAGATCGCCGACGACGGCCGCATCCGGGCCAGCCTGCCGACGATCCGCGACCTGTCGAAGAAGGGCGCCCGGGTGGTGGTGTGCTCCCACCTGGGCCGGCCCAAGGGCGTGCCGGAGCCGCGCTACTCGCTCCGCCCGGTCGCCGACCGGTTGGCCGAGCTGCTCGCCGCCCCGGTGGCCTTCGCCGCCGACGTGGTCGGGCCGCGCGCGCGCGAGACGGTGGCGGGGCTGACCGACGGCGGGGTGGCCCTGCTGGAGAACCTCCGGTTCGAGCCGGGGGAGACCACCGACGACCCGGCGTTCGCGGCCGCGCTGGCCGCCCTCGCCGACGTCTACGTCGACGACGCCTTCGGTGCGGTCCATCGGATGCACGCCAGCGTCTGTGGGGTCGCCCGGCTGCTGCCGCACGCCGCCGGCGAGCTGGTCTGCACCGAGGTGGCGATGCTGCGCCGGCTCGTCGACTCGCCGGAGCGCCCGTACGCCGTCGTGCTCGGCGGCGCCAAGGTCTCCGACAAGCTGCGGGTCATCGGGAACCTGCTCGCCAGCGTGGACCGGCTGCTGGTCGGTGGCGGGATGTGCTTCACCTTCCTGCGCGCCCAGGGCCATGAGGTGGGCGACTCCCTGCTGGAGGAAGATCAGCTCGACGCCGTCCGGGGGCTCCTGGCCACGGCTGCCGAGCGGGGCGTCGACCTTGCCCTGCCGGCCGACATCGTGGTGGCGCGCGAGGTCAGCGCGAGCGCGGAGACCACGGTCGTGCCGGCCACCGAGATCCCGGCCGGGTGGAAGGGCCTCGACATCGGCCCGGTGACCGCGGCCCGCTACGCCGAGCTGCTGGCCGATGCGCGCACGGCCTTCTGGAACGGGCCGATGGGCGTCTTCGAGCTGACGCCTTTCGCCGCGGGCACCGCCGAGGTCGGGCGGGCGGTCGCAGCCGTCGACGGCCTCAGCGTGGTGGGCGGTGGTGACTCGGCTGCTGCCGTGCGCGCGCTGCACCTGCCGGCCGAGCAGTTCACCCACATCTCCACCGGCGGCGGGGCCAGCCTGGAGTTCCTCGAGGGCAAGCCGCTACCCGGCCTCGTGGCGTTGGAGTCCTGAGGTGGTCGCTGCGGCCCGGCGCCCCCTGGTTGCCGGCAACTGGAAGATGAACCTCAACCATCTCGAGGCCATCGCGCTGGTGCAGAAGGTGGCGTTCACCCTCCGCGACGCCGACTACGACGCCGGCGAGGTGGTCGTGCTGCCGCCGTTCCCGGCCCTGCGCAGCGTGCAGACGCTGGTCGACGGCGACCGGCTGCCGATGCGCTACGGCGCCCAGGACCTCTCGCCGTACCCGTCCGGTGCCTACACCGGCGACGTCGCGGGCTCGATGCTGGCCAAGCTGGGGTGCTCCTACGTGACCGTCGGCCACTCGGAGCGCCGGCAGTACCACCACGAGTCCGACGAGCTCGTCAACGCGAAGGCGCGGGCGGCGTACGCCGTGGGGATCGTGCCGATCCTCTGCATCGGCGAGGGGCTCGACGTACGCCGTTCCGGCGACCATGTGCAGCACGTGCTGAGCCAGCTGACCGCTGGCCTGGCGGGCCTGCCGGCCGAGTCGGTCGCCTCGGCCGTGGTGGCCTACGAACCGGTGTGGGCGATCGGTACCGGGGAGACGGCCACGCCGGCGGACGCCCAGGAGGTATCGGCCGCGGTTCGCGCGCAGCTCGCCGAGCGGTTCTCACCGGAGCTGGCCCAGGGGGTCCGGGTGCTCTACGGCGGCTCGGTGCAGGCCGCCAACGCCGCCGCCCTGCTCGCGGCTCCGGACGTGGACGGCGCGCTGGTAGGCGGCGCCAGCCTGGACGCCGAGGAGTTCGTGGGCATCGTCCGTTCCTGGGGGCAGCGGTGAGCCCGGGCCGGCCACAGTCTCTGCAAGGTCACGATTTGTGGACCTCGGTCCTTCGGCCCTTCCGTTCGCCCAATGCGAGTCCTATCGTTCCGGCAACCGTGCAGCACCCGTGCGGGTGGAGAGCGGCCAACTCGCCCCGGACCGAAAGGGGAGCCGAACAGACATGACGGTCCTCGACACCACCACCAACAGCGCGACGGCCAACCCCGAGGCCATTCTGGTCGGCGAGAAGCACATCGAGGGCCGCTCCCTCAGCCAGATCGCCTGGATGCGCCTCAAGCGCGACAAGGTGGCGCTGGCCGGCTTCTGGATCATCGTCTTCCTGATCGTGCTGGCGGCCGTCGCACCGCTGCTCACGAAGTTGAACGGCCATCCCCCGAACGTGTTCTACTCGGACAAGATCGACCCGAACCTGGGTGGCATCCCCAAGGGCAGGTTCGGCGGCGTCGACAGCAACTTCTGGCTCGGGGTCGAGCCGGGAAGCGGTCGCGACATCTTCAGCCGGATCGTCTACGGCGCCCGCATCTCGCTGGTCATCGCCGTCGCGGCAACCCTGGTCTCGGTGACCATCGGCGCGATCATGGGCGTAACCGCGGGCTACTTCGGGGGCTGGGTCGACAACGCCATCAGCCGGGTCATGGACATCCTGCTCGCCTTCCCGGTCCTCGTGTTCTCGATCGCCCTGATCGCGGTCGTCCAGGGCGTCAACCGCACGCTGCTGCTGGTGGGGGTAATCGGCTTCTTCGGCTGGCCATACATCGGCCGCATCATCCGGGGCCAGGCGCTCTCCCTGCGCGAGCGCGAGTTCGTCGACGCGGCGCGCTCTCTCGGAGCAAGCAACAGCCACATCCTGTTCAAGCAGCTGCTTCCCAACCTCGCCGCGCCGATCCTGGTCTACGCCACCCTGATCATCCCGACCAACATCCTGCTCGAGGCGGCGCTGTCGTTCCTCGGCGTCGGCGTCAAGCCGCCCACCCCGTCATGGGGCGAGATGCTGTCCTCCTCCGTCTCCTGGTACCAGGTCGACCCGACCTACGTCGCGGTCCCCGGACTCGCCCTGTTCATCACCGTGCTGGCCTTCAACCTCTTCGGCGACGGACTTCGCGACGCTCTGGACCCCCGTGCCGGCCGCAGCTAGCGGCAGACCGGACGCTCCTCCTCCGCACTCCGCCCGTCTCGAAGGGAAGGTGAAGGCGTAGGCAGCAACGGCCCCGGTCGTCGCTCCCCAGCCGCCCCCATGGTCCGGTACATCGCCCGCCGGCTGATCGGCGTCGCCCTGATCGTGCTCGTGATCAGCGCCATCACCTTCGGCGTCTTCTTCCTCATTCCGGCGAGCCCGGCAACGCTGGCCTGCGGTCGGGCCTGCACCCCGGAGCGAATCGCGATCATCAACCACAAGCTCGGGCTGGACAAGCCGACCTACGAGCAGTACGGCCTCTACCTCAAGGGCATCTTCGCCGGTCGTGACTACGGCGAGGGCACCCAGGTCAGCCACTGCCCGCGACCGTGCCTCGGCTTCTCGTTCAAGAACGACCAGCCGGTCTGGTTCCTGATCAAGGACCGGTTCCCGGTGACGTTCTCGATCGCCATCGGGGCAGCCGTTCTCTGGCTGCTTATCGGCCTGTCCGTCGGCATCTTGTCCGCACTCCGGCGGGGGAGCTTCTTCGACCGGTCGGCGATGACGGTGGCGCTGGCCGGTGTCTCGCTGCCGCCCTACCTGACCGGTCTGGTGGCGCTGCTGATCTTCGCCTCGATCCTGAAGATCCTTCCGTACCCCAGCTACTCCCCGTTCCACGAGAACCCGTTCACCTGGGCCAAACAGCTGATCATGCCGTGGTTCACCCTGGCATTCCTCTACGCCGCCCTCTACGCCCGGCTGACCCGGGCCAGCATGCTCGAGACGATGGGGGAGGACTACATCCGCACCGCCAGGGCCAAGGGACTCGGCGAGCGTCGGGTCATCGCAAAGCACGGCCTGCGAGCCGCGCTGACCCCCATCGTGACCATCTTCGGCCTCGACCTCGGCGCCCTGCTGGGTGGGGCGATCCTGACCGAGAGCGTCTTCGGCCTGCAGGGCCTCGGCCAGCTGCTCATCCTGGCGCTGAACAACATCGATCTCTACATCATCGTCGGCGTGACGCTGTTCGCGGCGTTCTTCATAGTCTTCGCCAACCTCGTCGTCGACATCCTCTACGCCGTCGTCGACCCCAAGGTCCGCTACTCCTGAGCGAAAGGGTCCCGTGTCCTCCGTACTCGTCGAGGGGCAGGCCGCCCCCCGGTCGACCCCCCAGGCGTTCCTCGACGTCCGGAACTTCAAGGTGCACTTCCCGACCGACGACGGACTCGTCAAGTCCGTCGACGGGCTGAGCTTCAAGCTGGAGAAGGGCCAGACGCTCGGCATCGTCGGGGAGTCGGGTTCGGGCAAGAGCGTCACCAGCCTCGGCATCCTCGGGCTGCACAAGGGGACTCGAGCGAAGATCTCCGGCGAGATCTGGCTGGGCGGGGATGAGCTGGTGTCCGCCTCGCTGGACCAGGTCCGGACGCTGCGCGGCGACCGGATGGCGATGATCTTCCAGGACCCGCTCTCAGCCCTGCACCCCTACTTCACCGTCGGGTCGCAGATCGCCGAGGCCTACCGGGTCCACAACAAGGTGGACAAGAAGGGTGCCCGTCGGCGCGCGGTGGAGATGCTGGACCGCGTCGGCATTCCGGAGCCGGACAAGCGGGTGGAGGACTATCCGCACCAGTTCTCCGGCGGCATGCGGCAGCGCGCCATGATCGCGATGGCACTGTCGTGCAACCCCGAGCTGCTGATCGCGGACGAGCCGACCACCGCGCTCGACGTCACGGTGCAGGCGCAGATCCTGGAGCTGATGAACGACCTGCAGAAGGAGTTCGGGTCCGCCATCATCATCATCACCCACGACCTGGGCGTGGTCGCCGAGGTGGCCGACGACATCCTGGTGATGTACGCCGGCAAGGCTGTGGAGTACGGCTCCGTGGAGGACATCTTCTACCGGCCCGAGCACCCCTACGCCTGGGGGCTGCTCAACTCGGTCACCCGGCTGGACCGGCTGCGCCAGGACCGGCTGCAGCCCATCGCCGGTAGCCCGCCGAGCCTGATCAACGTGCCGTCCGGCTGCGCCTTCCATCCCCGCTGCCCGTACTGTCCGCTGACCAACGGCCTCGGTGAGCGGGAGTACCCGCCGCTACGGGAGGCGACTCCGGGCCACCTCGTCGCCTGCCACCTGCCGCACGAGGAGCGCGAGCGCATCTGGTCGGAGGAGATCTCGCCCAAGTTGTGATCGACTTGCGGCGTACCATCCCCAGCAACCGCTGACGACCAGGAGAGCAAGTGACCTCTACCAAGATCGCTGAGCGCCAGTCGACGACGTCGTCGGTCGGCACCGACGCGCTCATCGAGGGAGTCGGGCTGGAGAAGCACTTTCCGGTGACCCGCGGCGTCATCTTCCAGAAGAAGGTCGGCGCCGTGAAAGCCGTCGACGGGGTCGACTTCCAGGTGGCCCGAGGCGAGACGCTGGGCATCGTCGGCGAGACGGGCTGCGGCAAGTCCACCTTCGGCCGGGTGATCACCCGACTGCTCGAGCCGACCGGTGGGACGTTGCGGTTCGAGGGCCGTGACATCACCCATGCCTCGCGAGCCAAGATGCGGCCGCTGCGCCGGGACATTCAGATCATCTTCCAGGACCCGTTCTCCTCGCTGAACCCCCGGCACACGATCGGCACGATCGTCGGGGCGCCGTACCGACTGCAGAAGATCAAGACCGAGCACGGGGTGAAGCGGGCGGTCCAGGACCTGCTCCAGCTCGTGGGACTGAACCCCGAGCACTACAACCGCTACCCGCACGAGTTCTCCGGCGGCCAGCGGCAACGGATCGGGATCGCGCGCGCCCTGGCCCTGCGGCCCAAGCTCGTGGTCGCCGACGAGCCGGTCTCCGCCTTGGACGTATCGATCCAGGCACAGGTCATCAACCTGCTCGAGGACCTGCAGAACGAGTTCAACCTGACCTACATCTTCATCGCGCACGACCTGTCCGTCGTCCGCCACATCTCCGACCGGGTGGCGGTCATGTACCTGGGCAAGATCATGGAGTTGGGTGACCGGGTCGGGCTCTATGAGCACCCCCTGCACCCGTACACGCACGCGCTGCTGTCCGCCGTACCGATTCCGGACCCCGAGAAGGAGAAGGCGCGCGAGCGCATCCTGCTCACTGGTGACGTGCCCAGCCCGCTGAACCCGCCGGCCGCCTGCCGGTTCAACACGCGCTGCTGGAAGGCGCAGGAGATCTGCCGCACCATCGAGCCACCGCTGATCGAGATCGCCCCCCGACACCAGGTCGCCTGTCACTTCCCGGAGGAGCGGGTGATCGTCTAGTGGTGGTCTTCACGTCGCTGCTGCTCACGCTGACCAGCGTGCTGCTGGTGGTCTTCATCCTGTTGCACCGAGGCAAGGGCGGTGGCCTGTCCGACCTGTTCGGTGGCGGCGTGTCCTCGTCCCTCGGTGGCTCGTCGGTGGTGGAGAAGAACCTCGACCGGATCACGATCTTCTGCGGCATGGTGTGGTTCGCCTGCATCGTGGCTCTCGGGCTCCTGCTCAAACGGTGAACCGGCGGGCCGGGAGACGGGTCGATGCCTCCCGCCGACCCGGGTGCAACCAGTACACTGACCGTCTCCGCGGATGCCGAAGCAGTCGGCCTCCGCGCGCTCGTGGGGGGTTCTTTCGTGGCAGGTGGCAACGCGATCCGCGGCAGCCGGGTCGGTGCCGGTCCGATGGGCGAGGCGGAGCGCGGCGAGTCCGCACCCCGGCGCCGCGTGTCGTTCTGGTGCGCCAACGAGCACGAGACGCGGCCGTCGTTCGCTGCCGAGGCCGCTGTCCCGGACAGCTGGGACTGCCCCCGCTGCGGTTTTCCCGCCGGCCGCGACCGGCAGAACACGCCGGCGGCTCCCAAGAACGAGCCGTACAAGACCCACCTCGCCTATGTCCGCGAGCGGCGCAACGACGAGGACGGCGAGGCAATTCTCAGCGAGGCACTCACCCGGCTCCGCGGCCGGTAACAGACCCCCGGGCGTCTCTTGCGCGCCGGGCGGCTCGCTCAGGGTGAGGCGAGCCGGGCGAGATCTGGTGGCAGCCGGCTTGCCGCCGAGCGGTCCAGCAGCCATAGGGTGCGGCTCCGGCCACGCACTCCCGCCGCGGGCACCTGCACCGGACCCGCGCCGGACAGGGCGAGGTGCACCGCGGTCGCCTTCTCCTCCCCGGCAGCGAGAACCCAGACCTCCCGGGCTGCGTTGATGGCGCGCAGCGTCAGGGTCAACCGGGTCGGTGGCGGCTTGGGTGCCCCACGGACCGCGACCACCGAGCGGGACTCGTAGCTCGCGGGGGACTCGGGGAAGATCGAGGCCACGTGGCCGTCGGGACCGATTCCCAGCAGCAGTACGTCGAAGACGGGAACCGGTCCGTGATCCTCGGGGTGCGCGGCCGCCGCGAGGATGTCGGCGTAGCGCTCGGCGGCGGCCTCGGGGTCGTTGCCGTCCGGCCCGTCGGCGGCGGGCATCGGGTGCACCCGCGCCTCGTCGATGTCGACCGAGCTGAGCAGGGCCGAGCGGGCGGAGGTCTCGTTGCGCTCGGGGTGGCTAGCAGGCAGGAACCGCTCGTCTCCCCACCAGACGTCGAGCCGGCCCCAGTCCACCGCGTCCCGAGCCGGGGCGGCGCGCAGCTCGGCCAGCGAGGCGGTGCCGATCCCACCTCCGGTGAGCACGAGGGCGGCGCCACCCGAGGCCGCCTGCGCGTCCACCAGGGCGACCACCAACCGGGCCGCAACGGCCCGCGCCAGCAGCTCTGCGTCGCGGCAGACCAGGACGGAGGCGGGAACCGTCACACCGAGGTGCCGGAACCGAGGCGGCGACCGCCGGCCGCCGCGCCCTGGCGCTCGATGGCCGTCGGCCGGCCTTCGGCGCCCGCAGCCGGCTGTGCCGGTTGGGGTATGGCGCGGCCGGTGGCGGCGAAGAGCGCATCGGCGTACGGCTCGTCCGGATCGAGCCGGCGCAGCTCTTCACCGATCAGGTCGCCCAGCCGACGTCGCGGCAGCGGCAGGACCCGGTCCGGCTGGCCG
>JBPCOX010000108.1:0-6218 GCA_050999825.1 Mycobacteriales bacterium | reverse complement strand
GAGCCGGGTGCCGGCCAGCACGTGCTGCCACAGCGGCACCGGACGGTGCTCCTCGACTATCACCCGGGTGTGGCCGCGGACGGTCACCAGCCAGTCCGCGAACTCCTCGGCGTTCGACACCGTGGCCGAGAGCGAGACGAGCCGCACGTCGGCGGACAGGTGCAGGATCACCTCCTCCCACACCGGCCCGCGGAATCGGTCGGAGAGGTAGTGCACCTCGTCCATGACCACGAAGCCCAGGCCGCGCAGCGTGGCCGAGCCGGCGTAGAGCATGTTCCGGAGCACCTCCGTGGTCATGACGACCACCGGTGCCTCACCGTTGACCGAGTTGTCCCCGGTCAGCAGCCCGACGCTGCGGACGCCGTGCCGGCGGACCAGGTCGGCGTACTTCTGGTTGGACAGCGCCTTGATCGGCGTCGTGTAGAAGCACTTCCGCCCCTCCGCGAGGGCAAGGTGGACGGCGAACTCGCCGACGACCGTCTTGCCCGCTCCGGTCGGTGCCGCGACCAGCACACCCTCGCCGTCCTCGAGCGCCTCGCAGGCCGCCAGCTGGAAGTCGTCGAGCCCGAACGGGTAGCCCGCCGCAAAGCCAGCGAGCTGTGGCCGGCGGGCCCGGGCCTGGCTGGCGGCGTAACGCTCCGCCGGCGAGGACATGACGCAGAGGCTACGTGCCGGCAGGTCCCCCAGCTGGTCTCAGCGGCGCAGCCGGACGGAGCCGCCGAGATCTGACGGTGTCTCGTCGAGCGGCGAGGGCTCGTCCACGCCGAGCCCGGCGTACGGCGACCGGGCCGCCCGCCGGGCGACACCGCGGTCGTGCGCTCGCGCGATGACCAGCGCCACCTCGTAGAGCAGCCACATCGGCACCGCGAGGCCGAGCATCGAGAACGGGTCCTGCGTCGGTGTCGCGGTGGCGGCGAAGACCGTGACGAGGAAGATCTCCATCCGGCGCCAGGCGCGCACGCGCTCGTAGCTGAGCACGCCGGCAAGGTTCAGCATCACCACCAGCAACGGGAACTCGAAGGACACTCCGAAGATCACTAGCATGGTGCTGACGAAGCTGAGATAGGAGCTGATGCCGATCACCGGCTCCACGCCGCTGCCCGCGATGGTGAGCAGGAACTTCAGCCCGTGCCGCAGGAAGTAGTAGGCCACGGCCGCCCCCGCGGCGAACAGCAGGACCGAGGCGGCCACGAAGCGGACCGCCCAGCGGCGCTCCTTGCGGTGCAGTCCCGGGGTGATGAACGACCAGAGCTGGTATAGCCACACCGGTGCCGAGAACAGCGCGCCGACCAGGATGGCTACCCGCAGCCGGACTGTGAACCCTTCGAAGACGGTGAACTGGAAGAGGTTGCAGCCGGTGCCGCCGACGGTGCGGCTGGAGGACTCGAGGCTGCAGTACGGCGCCTTGAGCACCGCGAAGATGTGCGGATAGAAGACGAACGCGAGGATCATGCCGGCCAGCAGTCCGAGCAGCGCCTTGACCAACCTGCTGCGAAGCTCGTAGAGATGGTCGGCCAGGCTCATCCGGCCTTCGCCGTCCCTGCCGGCCCGCCGGCCGAGCCGGCCGCGGACGGCCCCCAGCACGGTCACGACGCCGGGGTGGACATTCCGCTCAGCGCGGGTCGGGGCGCTCGGTCACCAGCGGTACGGGCTCTACCGAACCCGCGGGCGCGGTTGGCGCGGGGGGCAGCGTGCGCGTTGTCGTCGTGGTCTCGGTGCGCGCGCGCGCTTCCGAGTCGCCGCGAAGGCCACTCGTCTCGGCCTTGACGATCCGTAACGACTGGCCGAGCGACCGGGCCGCGTCGGGGAGCTTCTTCGCCCCGAAGAGTAGGACGAAGACCACGGCGACGATCAGCAAGTGCCAGGGGCTCAGATCACCCATGAGGGCGTCCTTTCGTAGGCACCCCCATGCTACGCCGGGCCGACCGACTGGGGAGGCCGAGCCGACGATCCGTCGCCGGTGGTGACCCGGTCCAGTGTCGCGGCGGCGGCACCAAGCCGCTCGCCGGCGGCGACGACCTCGCGGCCGAGCGCTCGGACCTGCCGCCACAGCCGGAAGGCCAGCAGGCCGAGGACGACCAGGCCCGCCACCGCGAGTGCTACGTCGAGGACGATCCAGGCCACGGCGCGACCTTAGCCGGGCATCAGGAGCGGGCGACTGCGGCGGCCCTCGCGGCGAGCAGGTCCTCGGTCCCGAGGTGCAGGACGAAGTCGAGCAGGTCGTCGTAGCTCAGGGCTGGGCCTGGCTTGGCCTCCAGGGCCTCGGCCGGCACCTCCCACACCTGCGCTCGGACGCCTCCGGTCATCAGCAGCGAGATGACGTGGTCGTCCGCCGGCTTGCGCACCTCGTCGCGACACGTCGGGCAGCGGAAGGCGTAGTAGGACAGCGGGGCGTGGCTGCACACCCGCAGCCTGACGTCCTTGGCGGTGAGCTCGACCTCACCGCAGGTGGGGCATGACGCCTTGATCGTTGTCATTGCCGGTTCCCTCCGCCTGCTCGCCTTCCTGGCGCGCACTGACGGGAAGGTCGGCAGACCTCCGAGAGTCCTTGACCACCGTTTTGGGCGATTTCGCGCGGCGTTCGGCGTACACCGCGAGTGCCGCCTCGGCGTCCGTTCGGACCGCGGCCGCCAGCCCCGGCGGCTCGACGACGCGTCCCGAGGCCCCCAGCGCCAGGGCCAGCCGGCGCAGCCATCCCGTGTCCGGCGTCCGGAGCTCCACCCGTAGCCCGCCGTGGGCCAGCTCGACGGCGGACTGGCACGGGTAGTAGTCAGCCACCCAGCGGGCCGCCGGACCAAGCTCGAGGGTGACCACCTGGTCTCCCGGCGAGGGCTGGAACAGACCGTCCTCTAGCTGGCGCGGCTGGGCCGTGGGTGGCACCCGCGCCGGCTCGTCGAGCACCGCGAGAGCCTCCACCCGGTCCAGCCGGAACAGCCGCACGCCCTCGACCCGTCGGCACCAGGCCTCCAGGTAGGAGTGACCCTCCACCAGCAGCAGCCGCATCGGGTCCACGTCGCGCTCGGTGGTCTCGTCCCGAGCCGGCACGTAGTAGCTCAGGTGCAGCGCCCGGCCCCGCTCCAGAGCGTCCCGGACGGTGCCCATGGCGCCGGCTTCCGCTTCGATCGCCACCGTGACCGAGCCGGCAGCGGCCGCCGCGTCGCCGACCGCGGTCTCCAGCTTCGCCAGCGCCCGGTCGACCGCGTCGGAGCCGGTCATAGCCGGCACGTCGGCCAGCGCGCGGAGCGCCACGACCAGCGCGAGCGCCTCGTCGGCGGTCAGCCGAAGCGGTCGGGCGATGGTGTCGGCGTTGGACACGGTCACGCGGTCGCCGGCGTACTCGACGTCGATCAGGTCCCCTGGAAAGTGCCCCGGGAGGCCGCACAACCACACCAGCCGCAGGTCGTCGCGCAGCTGTCGTTCCGGTACGCCGAACACGGTGGCCACGTCCTGCAGCCGCGACCCGGGGTGGGACAGCAGGTAAGGCACCAGCGCCAACAGCCGCGGCAGCCGGTCGCCGGCGCCACTCACGCCGGCCCCCCGGTCGCCACGGCCCGGAGCCGTTGCAGCACCGCCTCGCGCGCGTCCGCCGGCTCGAGCACGACGAGGTCGGCGCCGAGTCCGGCCAACCGGTCGGCCAGCCGCTCGGGATCGGCGTACCCGAGCGTGACCTCGTCCCAGCCGTCGTCGTGCGGCCGGACCTCGGTGGCCGACCGGCGCAGCTCGCCGCCGGCGCCGGCACGGACCAGCAGCCGGGCCGAGCGGGTCGAGGGCTCCTCGGCGTAGCGCGCTACCGCAGCGCGCAGGTCCAGGTCCGGCGGGGAGGGCGTAAGCGCGCTCCCGGGCGCACCTGGGCGCACCCCGCCGGAACGCTCCTCGGCCGAGATCCGGCCGAGGCGGAAGACCCGCGGCGCATCCCGGTCGAGGTCGTGGCCGACGACGTACCAGCGACCTCGCCAGCTGACGACCCCCCACGGGTCGAGTCGTCGGCGTACCGGCGACACGGCGCCCGTTGCGCGGTAGTAGAAGCTCACCCGTCGAGCCGACCTGACGGCGTCCAGCAGCGGTTCGAAGGCCGGCTCGGTGGCGGAGACGCGGGGCTCCAGCCCCGCCGGCGCACCGTCGGTCTCGATGCCGGCGGCGCGCAGCTTGAGCAAGGCACCCGAGGCCGCGTCGGCCAGTCCCGCCGAGCGCCACAGCCGGGCGGCCAGCCCGACCGCGGCCGCCTCGTCGGGTGCCAGCGAGATGTCGGACAGCTCGTAATCCCGCCGGGCGATCCGGTAGCCGGGCTCGTCGTCCCAAACGCTGTCGGTGCCGGTCTCGAGCGGGATCCCGAGCTCACGCAGCTCTTCCTTGTCCCGCTCGAACATCCGGCGGAAGGCAGAGTCGTCGCCGCCGGGGCCGTCCTCGGCGTAGCCCGGTACGGCATCGCGGATCTGGTGCACGCTCAGGTGGCGGCGGGTCGCGAGAAGGCAGATCACCAGGTTGAGCAGCCGCTCGGTCTTGCGTGCTGACACCGGTCCACCTCCCCCGCTCGAGCCGCGGAAACGCTAACCCACCAGCGCGGGCCGTGGTTGGACGGAACCCCGGCGGGGAGATCGGCGGCGTGCTAGATGCGGTGGTGATCGGTTCCGGCCCGAACGGGCTGGTGGCCGCCAACCTTCTCGCCGACGCTGGCTGGGACGTGCTCGTGCTGGAAGCCGCTGACTCCCCGGGCGGCGCCGTGCGTAGCGCCACGGTGACCGCACCGGGCTTCGTCTCCGACCTGTACAGCGCCTTCTACCCGCTCGCCTACGCCTCTCCGGTGATTTCGGCGCTACGGCTGGAGAGCTACGGGCTGCGCTGGCTGCACGCGCCGCTGGTGCTGGCCCACCCGACGACGGACGGCCGGTGCGCCGTGCTCTCCCGCGACCTCACCGAGACAGCCTGCTCGCTGGAAAGCTGGGGCGCCGGTGACGGCGCGGCCTGGCGGTCGATGTACGCCGGCTGGTCGCGAGTAGAGCGGCCGCTGCTGCAGGCGATCCTGACGCCGTTTCCCCCGGTTCGTGCCGGCCTGGCGCTCGCCGCGGCGATCGGTCCGGCGAACCTGTCGCGGTTCGTCCGGTTCGGCCTGCTGCCGGTACGTCGATTCGCCGAGGAGGAGTTCCGCGGCGCCGGCGGTGGGCTGCTGCTGGCGGGGAACGCGCTGCACACCGATCTCGGCCCGGAATCGGCCGGGAGCGCGATCTACGGCTGGCTGCTCGGCATGCTCGGGCAATCGGTCGGCTGGCCGGTGCCAGCAGGCGGTGCCGGCCAGCTCACCGAGGCCATGGTGCGTCGACTGGAGGACCGCGGCGGCCGGCTGGAGTGCGGCGTGACGGTCGAGCGGGTGGAGGTACGCGGCAACCGCGCGGTAGGCGTCCGGACGGCCGACGGCCGGTCGATCGCCGTCCGCCGCGCGGTGCTCGCCGACGTCGACGCCCCGCGGCTCTACCTGTCGCTGGTGGGGGCCGACCTGCTCCCGGCCCGGCTGATGGCGGACCTGCACCGCTTCCAGTGGGACAACGCGACGGTGAAGGTGGACTGGGCGCTGTCCGGTCCCGTGCCGTGGACTGCGGAGCCGGCGCGGCGGGCCGGCACGCTGCATCTGGGGGGCGAGCTGGACGAGCTCTCGACGTACGCCCACGAGCTCGCGCTCGGGCTCATCCCGGCCCGCCCGTTCGTGCTGTTCGGGCAGATGACCACCGCCGACCCGAGTCGCTCCCCCGCGGGGACGGAGTCGGCCTGGGGTTACACGCACGTGCCGCAGCGACCGCGCGGCGACGCCGGTGGCGCGCTGACCGGCCGCTGGGACGGCGCCGAGACCGACCGGTTCGTCGAGCGGCTGGAGGAACGGGTCGAGGAGCTCGCGCCCGGCTTCCGGGACCGGATCGTGGGCCGGCACGTGCAGACACCGGTGGACTTTGAACGCGGCAATGCCAACCTGCGGTCCGGTGCCCTCGGCGGCGGTACGGCGGCGCTGCACCAGCGGCTTATCCTGCGGCCGGCGCCCGGGCTCGGCCGCGCGGAGACGCCGGTCGCCGGCCTGCTCCTCGCCTCCTCGTCAGCTCATCCAGGCGGCGACGTGCACGGTGCGCCAGGAGCCAACGCGGCACGCGCCGCCATCCGCCAGGGGCGGGCTGGCCGGCGGGTACTGGCAACGGCCGGTGGACGGGCCGGCGCGCTGCTTCGCCGTCCAACGC
>JBPCOX010000107.1:0-11749 GCA_050999825.1 Mycobacteriales bacterium | reverse complement strand
CGGCGACCGACAAGGCCAGATCGAGCAGCTGCAGCGTTCCTGGCAGGCCGACGAGCGGTGGGCCGGCATCCGGCGGACCTACTCGGCCGAGGACGTCGTACGGCTCCGCGGGTCGGTGCCGATCGAGCACACCCTGGCCCGGCATGGCGCGGACCGCCTGTGGGAGCTCCTCCACAGCGAGGACTACGTCGCCGCGCTGGGTGCACTGAGCGGCAACCAGGCGGTGCAGATGGTCAAGGCCGGCCTGCGTGCCATCTATCTGAGCGGCTGGCAGGTGGCCGGCGACAACAACCTTGGCGAGCAGGTCTATCCCGACCAGAGCCTTTACCCGGCCAACAGCGTTCCGGCCCTGATCCGCCGGATCAACAACGCCCTGCAACGCGCCGACCAGATCGACTGCTCGGAGGGTCGATCCGGAACCGAGTGGTTCGCTCCGATCGTCGCCGATGCCGAAGCCGGTTTCGGCGGTGCGCTCAACGCCTACGAGCTGGCCCGCTCCATCATCGAGGCGGGGGCGGCCGGCATCCACTTCGAGGACCAGCTGGCATCGGAGAAGAAGTGCGGGCACATGGGCGGCAAGGTGCTGGTGCCGACCGGCCAGCACATCCGCACGCTGACCGCGGCCCGACTGGCAGCCGACGTGCTCGGGGTCCCGACGTTCATCGTGGCCCGTACCGACTCGCTGGCCGCCACCCTGCTGACCAGCGACATCGACCCGCGGGACGCCGCATTTGCCACCGGCGAGCGGACGCCGGAGGGCTACTTCACCGTGCGGGCCGGGATGGAGGCTGCCACCTCTCGGGCCCTGGCCTATGCGCCGTACGCCGACCTGCTGTGGTGCGAGACGTCGACCCCCGACCTCGACGAGGCGCGCACGTTCGCCGAGAAGGTGCACGCGGAGTTCCCCGGCAAGATGCTGGCCTACAACTGCTCCCCGTCGTTCAACTGGCGGCGCCACCTCGACGAGGACACCATCGCGAAGTTCCAGCGGGAGCTCGCCGCGATGGACTACCGGTTCCAGTTCATCACCCTGGCCGGCTTCCACGCGCTCAACGCGTCGATGTTCTCCCTGGCGACTGGCTACCGGGAGGAAGGCATGGCGGCGTACGCCCGACTGCAGGACTCCGAGTTCGCCATGGAGGCTGCCGGTTACACCGCCACCCGCCATCAGCGGGAGGTCGGCGCCGGCTACTTCGACCTCGTCAGCCAGGTGATCACGGGTGGTGCGGGGTCGACGCTGGCGCTCGCCGGCTCCACCGAGGAGGAGCAGTTCACCCGGTCGTAGGTTGCCGCTGGTAGCAGGTAGAAAGTTGTCCAGTTCGACCTCCCGGGCGTTGAGCCCGACGCCGTCGAGCTCACGGTGGAGCAGAACGTGCTGACTGTGCGCGCCGAGCGCACCAAGCCCTCCGGCGAGGGCGTCGAGATGCTGGTGGCCGAGCGGCCCCAGGGCACCTTCACCCGGCAGCCGTTCCTCGGCGAGACGCTCGACACGGACAAGATCGCGGCGCAGTACGACGCCGGCGTACTGGCCCTGTCGATTCCGGTCGCCGAGCAGGCCAGGCCCCGTAAGGTGGAGATCAGTTCCAGCGGTGACGGACCGAGGGTGCTCCAGACCTGACCGGACGTGCACACGAGGCGGCCCACTCGGCCGCCTCGTTGCTTTTCCGGCCGTCCGCTTGTGCCCCGAGGCCCGACCCGGCATGCTCGGCGTGCTGGCCGCATCGGGCTACGACCGCCGACGTGGCGACCTCGGGCCGGCGATCGTTCGGAGGTACCCATGAACACGATGGTGCTGCTGCTGGTGCTGGCTGCCGTGGCCCTGGTGCTCGGCTTCGTCGTTGCCAAGTGGCTGTTGATCGTCGCCGCCGTCCTGCTCGTGGCCGGGTTGCTCCTCAACATGAGCGGCCACCGCGGGACGCGGGTCTAGACCGGTCCTTCGCGGGGGCTTTGCCGCACGTGGCCGCCCGCCGGTATCCTCCCCGGGGGAGCCTCGGCAGGCCCCGGGAGGCTTCGCCTAGTCCGGTCTATGGCGCCGCACTGCTAATGCGGTTTGGGTCAACAGCCCATCCCGGGTTCGAATCCCGGAGCCTCCGCTGTACGAACCGCACAGGGGGTCGGCGGGTGTACGACGTCGGTACCCGACCACTGATCGAGCGGCTGGCCGGTTTGGAGCAGCGGCTCTCCGTCAGGCCTGCGACGGGCAGTCCGGAGGGCGCGTCCGCCTCGCGTCTACACTCACCACGTTGAATTCTGCGCTCGTAGCTCAACGGATAGAGCATCTGACTACGGATCAGAAGGTTGGGGGTTCGAGTCCCTCCGAGCGCGCAAGAGACATGAGCCGCGACGCGCAGAGCCCCGACCGCGGGCGGCGGCGACGAAGAAGCAGATGCGCAGCGCTCCGGGTCAACCGACGTACGCCGACAACCATCCGTGCAGCGGCGCCGAGGCGCGAAGGAAGTCAGTGACGAGCCTCGGGGCCTGCGAGCTCTGCTCAGCCGGCCAGTCCTGCCACGTGACCAGCCCCTTGTGACGTAGCAGGTCGACCCGGGGGTGGTCCTTCGGCCAGCCACGCGGGGCGATCTTCAGCATCCCGTGGCCGGTCACGTCGATACCGGCGCGCCGTACGCCGGCCACGATGGCTACCAGCTGCTCTCCACTCGGGTCATCGCCGACCGCACGGCGGTAGCGCTCCAGCTGGTCCGGAGCCAGCGAGTACATTCCGCGCGCGGCCGCCAGCCCGTCGGCCGAGAACTGCACGTATCCACCCCCAGCCAGCGTGGCGGCGATGGCCGTCTTGTACGGCGACTTGTCGACGCTGAACCGGACGTCGCGGTACGGCCGGAAGATCCGGCCCTCGCCGAACTCCGTGCCCAGCTCGGCCAACAGCTGCTCCATCGGCCGCCGGACGAGATCGTCGTAGCCGCTGCGGTGGGCCTGCCAGTAGACCTTGGAGTTGTCGGCCTCGAGGCCCTGGTAGAACTCGACGGCCTCCGCCGGCCAGCCCTGGAACATGACTCACCCCTCAGGACTCGTGTTCGGCGGCCTCGGCCTCGGCCTTGGTGGCGTGGACAGTTCCGGCCGGATGCTCCGGAGGCCCGTAGATGGTCCACAGCACCAGCGGCTCGGCGCCGGTGTTGACGAAGTTGTGTCGGGTTCCGGCCGGTACGAAGACGAGCTGCCCGGGCCCGACCGGTGTCACCTCTTCGCCTACCTCCGCCCGCCCAGTGCCCGAGACAAATGTCAGCACCTGGTCGATGTCGTCGTGGACCTCACTGCCGATCTCCTCGCCGGCGGGCACGGACATCACCACCAGCTGGAGGTGGCCCGCGGTGTGGAGCTCGCGACGGAAGTCGCGGCTGTCCCGTGCAGCAGCCGCAATGTCGGTCTGGTAGCTCATCAGATCTCCGTAGGTCGTCGCGGGCAGACCTCGACATGATGCTCCACCGGACCGGCGGCCAATACTGTGCCTCAGCCGGCCTTTGCCTTCTCGAGCAGCGCGAATACGGCCGTCTTCACCCGGCCGTCCGCCGCCAGCAGCGCGACGCCGTGGTTGGCCCCCGGTACGACGAGGAGCTGCTTGCTCCGGCTGCCGACGCGGGGGAAGAGGCTGCGGGCATCGGCGGCATACAGCGAGTCCGTCTCGCCGGCGGCCAGCAGCACCGGCACCCGCAGCTTCGGCGCCGCCACCGCCGCGTCCGATCCGAAGATCCGCACCGGGCCGGAGAGCGAGATGGCGCCGGCCAGTCCGGGTATCGGCCGACCGGTCGCGGCCAGCGCGGCGGTGCCGCCCATCGAGGCCCCGACCAGGACGACCCGGCTGGCACCTGCAGCCCGCAGGCGGGTGGCCGCGGCGCGGACGTCGACGCTCAAGGAGTCTGTTGTGTCGGCGGCAGTGGTGGAGGCGCCGTAGCCCTCGAAGTCGAAGGCGAGCACGCGGAACCCCTGTTGTACGAACTGCCCGACGAACGGCCACCACTGACAGAGGTCGCCGTCACTCTGGTGGGCCAGCACGACGCCCACCTTCCCGGTGCCGATCAGGACCCCGCCCAGCGTCGCGCCGTTGGCGGCACGGAACCGAACTACACCGCGCCGCTCCGCCGCGGACAGGCATTCTGCGCCGGTGCCGGGGGGCAACGGCGACGGTGCCGGCGTGGTTGCCACCGCAGTGCTGGGTGGGGAAGCCACTCGCGTCGGCGCAGCCGATCCAGCCGATCTGCTGCCGTTGCAGCTGGCGACGGACAGCGAGGTCGCGACGACGGCCAGCGCAAGTCGGGAAGGTCGCATCCAACCGTCGTACCGGTCCAAGGTCACGGCACTTGGCCGAGGGTGGTCACGATTGAAACACTCCTCAGGCGCTGGGCGCCCGGTCGAGACCGTGGCCGGGTCGACTCAGGAACGCTGGAGCTTGGCGATCCGGCCGAGCTCACCGGACGCCCAGCACGCGCCGTCGGGTGCACAGTCCACGGCGTGGAAGCTGCCGCTGTCGAAGCGCCGCCAGTGGAAGCCGCCATCGGTGCTGATGTCGCTGCCTGTCGGGCCGACCACGATGGCGGTGCCGCGGGTTCCGGGAACCCAGGCGGAGCCGGACCGGTACGCGCCCGGCGCGGCGGTGCGGCCGACAAGAGTCCAGGTGCGACCGCCGTCGGCGGTGAGCGCGAGGGCACGCGGAGCGGAATCCGGTGTCAGGAAGTCCCCGCCGATCGCCAGTCCCTGGAGCCGGTCGCGGAACGCGAGGGAGTAGATGCCTGCGGTCGACCCGCTGCGGATCGGCGTGGCCACCGCGTTCCAGGTCCGGCCGCCGTCGGTCGAGTGGAAGACCCGCGCCTGCCGCCCCCCACCGGTCGCGAACCAGGCGTCCCGCGGGCCTTCCGTCACCAGGCACGTCCCGCTGGCCGCGAAGGCGAACTCGCCCGGCAGCGCGGCCGGCATGCCCGCTCGGGACTGCACGTGCCAGCTGCGGCCGCCGTCGTTGGTGGCGAGGATGCGGAACTTCCCGTCAACCGGGTCGCTGAGCGCGAGGCCCCGCTGCCGGTCGAAGAAGGACATGCAGTCGTAGAAGGCCTGGGGCTCCCGGTTGCGGAAGGCCAGCGTCCAACGCCGGCCGCCGTTGTCGGTGACATAGATCCGGAAGGAGCCCGGGTAGTTCCCCACCGACATGACCACGGCGGAGTTTGCGTCGAAGGCCTCGATGTCGCGGTACTGGAGACCGCCGGTGCCCGCTGGTCCCACCCGGTCGAACGAGCGACCGCCGTCCACGGTCCGGAGCACGGTCCCGTGGCTGCCGCTCGCCCAGGCGACGCGGCCGCTCACCGCGTCGAGGCCACGCAGGCTGGCCTCAGTGCCCTGGTGGACCAGCCGCCAGGACGGGCCGCCTGCGGCCGACGCCGTCACGGTGGGCGAGAGACCGAGTGCGAGCGGGACCACGGCCACTACGGCCGCCGTACGACGCAGCCGGCGGTGGGCAGGGCGGGAGAGGAGGGCCATGCGCGGGACCGTACTCGGTGGCCCGGTTCGTGGAAACGGCCAGCTGTCGGCGGACACGCCGCCACCCGGAAAGTAACACCGGTAGGACGAGCGGGTACACCTCGGCGTCGTCGGCATCTTCGCCCAGAACACCGATCTCGACGTGTTGGCGCACAACGGCGCGGATCACGCGCTGCACCTAGGCACCGCCGCGCTGCTCGGGCTGACCGCCTTGGCCGATCGCAGTCCGCACGACGAGGTGGCCGGAACCCGGCGGACCCGCACCGCCTGATTCAACGGCTCGGTCTGCTGTGCGACTGAGCAAGGGTGACCCAGCACTCAGCGCAGGTGCACGCCCCAGACGTCGAAGCTCCAGTCCAGCTGCCCGGGTGCAGGCGGTATCCCCTGGTGGTGGGTGACGCGGAAGCTCTGGCCCTCTCGGCGCACGACCCCACCCAGCGGCCATCCGCTGAGTCCGCGACCGTCGACGTGGGCCAGCATCACCCGCCGCCAGCGCGTGAAGACGCCGGCGGACGATGCAGCAGCCGCGGCCGTGCTCCGCCGAACGGCGTTGGGCTTGCTCTCCCGCACGGTCACCTCCAGCAGATGCTTGCTGCGCGTCTCGACGGCCTAACGACGTACGCCGACCGGGGGACGTGCTCCGCGGGGTAAGTCATCCCTTGCCCGGTCGCAGGTCGCTCTTCCCCGTCTCGGCCCGGGATGACGAAACAGCGAACCCCCGGCGGGAGGCCGGGGGTTCGCTGTTGGAGCCGCAGGACGGGTTCGGTCAGCTGACGCTGACCCCCGCCCAGGCCGCGTTGACGGCGTTGTACTGGGCGCTGCCGGCACCGAAGAGGTCGGTTGCCGCGTTCAGCGTGGCCACCCGAGCACCGTGGTAGTCGGTGCCGGAGGTCATGTAGACCGTCAGCGCGCGGTACCAGATCTTCTCCGCGGCGCCGTTACCGATGCCGGTCACGGTCGACCCGTTGCAGGTGGGGCTGTTGCCGTACGCCGAGGAGCCGCTGCCGACGGCCAGCAGGTAGTAGAAGTGGTTTCCCGGCCCGGAGGAGTAGTGGACGTCGAGGGCGCCCACGCCGGAGTACCAGCAGTCCGCGGACGAGCCGTCCTTCGACGGCTGGTCCATCCAGCGCAGCGGCGTGCTGCCGCTCTTGCGGAGCTTCTCACCGATCAGGTAGTCGGGTGCGTCGTTGGCGTTGTTGGCGTAGAACTCGACCATGGTGCCGAAGATGTCGCTGTTGGCCTCGTTGAGACCGCCGGACTCACCGGAGTAGGTCAGGTTCGCGGTCCGGCTGGTCACCCCGTGGCTCATCTCGTGACCGGCCACGTCGAGGGAGTCGAACGGGTTGTAGGTGGTCCCGTCGCCGTCGCCGTAGGTCATGCAGAAGCAGGAGTCCGACCAGAAGGCGTTGTTGTAGTTGCGGCCGTAGTGGACCCGGTTGTAGGCACCCCGGCCATCGTTCGCGATGCCGTTGCGGCCGTGCACGTTCTTGTAGTAGTCCCAGGTCTGCGCGGTTCCGTACTGGGCGTCGACCGCCGTGGTCTGCCGGTTGCCGAGGGAGCCGTCACCCCAGAGGTTGTCCGCGTCGGTGAACAGCGTGCCCTTGCTGGTCTGTCGGTTGCTCATGTCGATCGTGTACTGGTTGCCGCGACTGGGGTCCTTGAGGCTGTAGCCGCCGCTGATCGGCGTGGTCTCCAGCGTCACCGTGCCGTTGAAGAACCCCTTCCCGCTTCCCGTCGCGGTCTCGATGCCCTCGGCGGAGTCGAGCACCCGGCCGCTACGGGCGTCGAGTACGACGGTGCGCTCGCTCGGGGTGCCGTCCTTCTGCACGCCGGTGACCAGGACGGTGTAGGCGAGCCGGGGGGCTCCGTTGCGGGCGAAGACCACGAGCTTGGGCGCCGAGGGGCGCCGGTCGCCGGCAGCTGAGGCGGCGACCGCGAGTTCGGCGGCGCGAGCCGGAGCGACTGTGGCCACCGTGGACAGGGCCGGCGCGGCGGCCAGCGTGGAGCTCATGCCGCGAACGGTGCCCGAGCTGCTCGAGTGGACGACCAGGTCGCCTCCCAGGACCGGCAGGCCGCGGTAGAAGCGGTCCATCCGCACGTGCTGGGTGCCGTCGGGGTCGGTCAGGATCGACCGTACGGCGAGGGTCTGGTCGGCGCCGTACCGGGCGTCGGCGGCATGGCTCTGCACGCCGGCGAGCGCGCGCGCGAACGCCGACGGCGTGGGGGTGGCGGTCGCCGTACCGGCTGTGGCCGTGGCCGCTGCACCGACCAGGAGACAGGAGCTCAAGATTGCTGTGCTGCGACGCATGGCACCTCGGGGGTGTCGTGGCGGCCGGGGGCCGCGGAGCTGGCCGGTGCTCTGACGACACCGGCTCCGCCGCAAGAGCGGCGCTGGTTACCACCGGTCTTTACCAGTTCGTTACCAACGAGAAACCGCCGCGTCCGCAAAGGTTCGTTTGCGCCGACAGATGCACCCGCCGGCGTAGGCGGGAGCCGCCGCGCGGCGGCTGATCGGCCGATGTGCGCGAGACGCGGCGATGGCTAACGTTGGTAGACGTGCGCGCCGCGCGCCCCATCTCGAAGTGAGCTCCCTGTGCGTTACCTCTACGCCCCGCTGCGCGAGCTCCCCCCGGCCCCCGAACCGGGCGGTGGCGAGATCCTTGCCCGCTGGACGGCTGCCGTGCGGGGGGCGTCGGAGCCGTGCGTGCTGCTGGACCTGGCCGCTACGGTGACCGCCGCCTCGCCCGCCTTCGCCGAGATGGTGGGCATGTCGGTGCACCAGCTGGCCGGTGCGTCCCTGTTCGGCACGGTTCTGCAGGTGCTCGACTTCAACGGCGGACTCCCGGTTCCTGCCGGCGAGGTGTCCCGAGTTCCACCGTTGGTGGCGCTGTCCGCGGGGGCCTTGGCGCGGTCGCTGCTGCGGGTACGCCGCCGGGACGGCACCAGCCCCACACTGGACGCGGTGAGCCCACCGCTGCGTGGTGGGCCGGAGAACGCCGTGCAGGGCTCCATGACGTTCATGCACGTCGTCTGAGGGGCGGTCGCTAGATGACGCCGTACAGCCGGTCGCCGGCGTCGCCCAGGCCGGGCACGATGTAGCCCCGCTCGTCCAGCCGCTCGTCGACCGCCGCCGTGACCACGGTCACCTCCAGCGGTGCCGCGGGGAAGGCACTGGTCATGGCGGCGAGGCCCTCCGGTGCGGCGAGCAGGCACAGCGCCGTCACCGTGGCCGCGCCCCGATCGCCGAGCAGCCGGACCGCTGCGGCCAGCGTGCCGCCGGTGGCGAGCATCGGGTCCAGCACGAAAACCTCCCGGTCGGTGAGGTCGGCCGGGAGCCGGGTGGCGTAGGTCGTCGCCAGCAGCGTGCCCTCGTCACGGACCATCCCCAGGAAACCGACCTCGGCCGTGGGCAGCAGCCGCGTCATGCCGTCGAGCATGCCGAGTCCGGCCCGCAGGACGGGCACGACCAGCGGCACCGGCCGGGCCAGCCGTACGCCGGTGGTCGGCGCCACCGGCGTGACCACCGTGACGGCCGCGGTGCGAACCTGCCGGGTGGCCTCGTAGGCCAGCAGGGTGACCAGCTCGTCGGTGAGCCGCCGAAAGGTCGGGGAGTCGGTTCTCGAGTTCCGCAGCACCGTCAGCTTGTGGGCCACGAGGGGGTGATCCACGACGAGCGTGCGCATCGGCGCAGTCTGGCAGTGCGGGCAAGGGTCACGACCCCGCGGTGGCGGCGACCTCTGGAAGCGGAAGCTGGCCTGCCGAGTAGCCGCCCGCCGTCGGCCGACCTAGCAACCAGGCGGCCAGCTGGTCCGGCGGAACGGGGCGGGAGTACAGGTACCCCTGCGCCAGGTCGGCCGACAGCCCGCGCAGAAGCTCGGCGGCGGCTGCATCCTCGACCCCCTCGACGACGACCTGGAGCCCCAGTGCGTGCGCCAGCTCGACCACGGAACGCACGATCGCCAGGTCGCGAGGGTCCTCAGCGACCCGGGTGACGAAGGAGCGGTCGACCTTGAGCTGGCTCGCTGGCAGGTGCTTGAGATAGGACAGTGACGCATACCCGGTCCCGAAGTCGTCGATGGAGATCGTCACCCCGGACTCCGCCAACCGGGTGAGTGCGGCCCGTGCATGTTCGGACAGGATCACCGACTCGGTGATCTCCAGGGAGAGCCGGCCAGGTGCGAGCCGGGCGAGCTGCAGGGTCTGCGCGAGCTGGTCCAGGAAGCCGAAGTCCTCGAGGACCACGCCCGAGACGTTGACCGCGACCCGAAGCGAGATCCCCCGCCCCTGCCACTGGGCGATCTGACGGACCGCTCGGTCGAGCACCCAGGCGGACAGTGCGCGCATCATGCCGCTGTGCTCGGCGAGGAACACCAGGTCGCTGGCGGAGAGGATGTCTCCGTCCGCGTCGCGCCAGCGCACCAGTGCCTCGACCGAGGCCACCGCACCGCTGGTCAGGTCGACCAGCGGCTGGTAGTCCAGCTCCAGCTCGTCGTTCTCGATCGCCAGCGCGAGCTCGGCGGTGAGTGAGAGCCGTCGCGACCCTCGGTCGCCGGCGCTGGGCGCGTACGTCGCAACCGCCCGCCGAGTGATCTTCGCAGCGCACATCGCCTCGTCTGCCCGCTGCAGGACGACGGCGGCACCTGCGCCGTGTTCTGGGAACACCGCGACGCCCACGCTGGCCGACAGCGGTACCGAAAGCTCCCCCAGCCGCAGCGGCCGGTCGAGGGAGGTGCACAGCTTGGCCGCGACATCCGCGGCCTCGGCGACCGTGGCGATCCGTGGCAGGCAGACCGCGAACTCGTCCCCACCGAGGCGCGCCACCGTGTCCGACGCCCGCAGGCAGCCGCGCAGCCGTTCGGCCACGCCCACGAGTACGGCGTCGCCGGCGGCTGACCCGACCGCGTCGGTGAGCGCCGAGAAGCCGGCCAGGTCGGCGCGAAGGACGCCGACGGACTCGCCGCAGCGACGTGCGAGCGCAATAGCCTGGTCCAGCCGGTCCACGAGCAGCGGGCGGCTGGGCAGCCCGGTCAGCGGGTCGTGCAGGGCCGATTGGCCACCCGCCTCATCGGAGTGCCGCCGGGTGATCGCCAAAGTCAGGACAGCGGCCACCCTCGAGACGAAGTCCAGCTCCTCCGGCTCGAGGAGCCGGGACCCCACGGTGTACGCCGAGAGCACCCCGTAGGGCTGGCGGTGCCCGTCGATGCGAACCAACAGGCGTCGGGCCGTCCCGGCGTCGGTCGCTCGGACGTCCGGCGCGGCCGGTTCGAGCATCGTGAGGGGAGCGGCGGACCGTAGAGCGCTTCGGACCAGGAGATCCAGCCCCTCCCCGTTGGTCGCAGCGGGTCGGTCACACGCCTCGCCCGCCGCGGCCACGAGGCGCACGTCGCCGGCGGCCGAGAGCTCGAGGACGCAGCAGCTCCGTGCGGGCAGCACCCTCGCCACCAGATCGACCGCCCGGTCCAGCAACGCGGACAGCGGGCCGCCGGTGAGTGCGGTGCGGGCCAGCTCCTCGACCGCGCAGTGCCGGTCCAGCCGGCGTTCCAGCCGCTCGACTCTGCGCCGTCCGGCTCGAGGGACCACCACAGGGCCAGTGTCACGGTCGACCGGCCAGCGGACGCGCAGCGGTCCGCGGACACGCACGGAGGGTTGCCGGTCTGACGCTGCGTCCCGAGACGACTACGAACCGTCATGCAACGTCCCGCCCGTTGGTGCCGGGCGGGACGTGGCTGGACGGGTTCAGTGCTCAGCAGTCGTCGTCGCTCCTGCCCAGGCCGACGCTCCTAGCGGCGCGGCCGGTGACCGCGGCCTTGGCGAGCTGTCCGACCCGCTCGCGCTTGCCCTTGCGCACCTGTGAGGGCCGCTGCTGCTCACCGGCGTACGCCGAAAGGCTGATGATGCCGCCGGTCAGGCCGGGGATGGCCCACTGCAGAGCCTTGAGCTGCTTCTGCGCGGAGGCGACCTCCGGCGGGGTGGTCGGGAGCGGCGACGTGCCGCCGGCCACCGGTACGTCGCCGGCAGACATGATCTTCTGGCCGAGCACCCGGCTGTACGCCGTGGCGCCGAGCGCAGCGCCGGTCAGGGCGGTCTTGGTGACCGTCATGGCGGCGACGCCCTTCTGCCGGTCGATCCGGTCGCGGTTGGCGCGGACCAGCTGCGCTCCCCCGAAGAGGTGGGCGCCGATGGCAGCCAGGTTGACGGGCGTCCACCGGCCCCAGCCGGCGTTGGCGACGCGGGCCCGCTGGCGCGGGTCATCCACGTCGGCGGC
>JBPCOX010000083.1:0-8219 GCA_050999825.1 Mycobacteriales bacterium | reverse complement strand
TCCACGACTCACCTGCGGTTGCGTAGGGTAGGTGCTCGGCCAAACCGCTGCACAGAGGAGGCGTCCGCGCGGATGGCAACTTTCTCCAAGAGACTGGCAATGATCTTCCGGGCGAAGGCTGACAAGGCGCTCGACCGAGCCGAAGACCCCCGGGAGACCCTCGACTACTCCTATACCAAGCAGCAGGAGATGCTGCAGAAGGTGCGACGTGGCGTGGCCGACGTGGCCACCTCCCGAAAGCGCCTGGAGCTGCAGATGCAGCAGCTGCAGTCCTCCGGCGACAAGCTGCAGACCCAGGCGCAGGCTGCAATCAGCGGCGGGCGTGAGGACCTGGCCCGCGAGGCGCTGACCCGTCGGTCCGGTCTCCAGGAGCAGCTGACTGACCTCCAGGGCCAGCACGCCCAGCTCGACGCGGAGGAGGAGAAGCTCAAGACCGCGGCCCAACGCCTGCAGGCCAAGGTCGACGCCTTTCGCACCCGCAAGGAGACGATCAAGGCCACCTACACGGCGGCAGAGGCGCAGACCCGGATCGGCGAGGCGTTCTCCGGCATCTCCGAGGAGATGGGCGATGTCGGCATGGCCATGCAGCGAGCGGAGGACAAGACCCAGCAGCTGCAGGCCCGCGCGGGGGCGATCGACGAGCTGATCGCGTCGGGCGCGCTGGACGACGCATCGTCCACCAGCCGTGGCGACGACATCCAGGCCGAGCTCAACCAGATGTCGTCCAGCTCGGACGTCGAGCTGGAGCTGGCCCGGATGAAGGGCGAGCTCACAGCCGGCTCACCGCCGAAGGCGCTCGAGGGTACGGCGGCGAACGAGCCTGCCGACGCGGCTGCACCGGTCAGCCGCGAGGAGACACGACCATGATCGTGCGCATCCTCGGCGAGGGTCAGCTGGAGGTCGCAGCGGCTGAGATGGACGGGCTCAACTTGCTGGACGGCGCCCTGCAGGAGGCGGTGGACACCGGCGACGAAGGTCGCTTCCGGACGACGCTCGGGCAGCTGCTCGAGCAGGTGCGCTCGGTGGGCCGGCCGCTGCCGGCAGACGAGCTGAAGCCTTCCGAGCTCATCCTTCCCGACGCGGACGCCGACCTCGCGGAGGTTCGTGAGCTGCTCGGCGACGAAGGCCTGATCCCCGGCTGAGAGCCGGTCCTGCTAGGGGAACGCGGGTCAGTCCGTCGCTCAGTCTCGAGTTCTCGAGTCCAGGACGAACGACGCCCCGATAGCGAGCATCCACACGTCCTTGGCGATGCCGATCCCTTGTTGGGTAGGTCGCAGGCTGCCCGGCTCCCGCATGCCTGGGGTGCGCAGGTAGAGGCCCACCAGCCCGCCCGAGAACGCCATCAACGCTGCGCCGGCCAGCGCCGTCGGGATGACCGGCAGCAGCAGTGCCGAGCCGAGCGTGATCTCACCCGCCGAGAGCAGCTTGGTGAAGGTGCGCGGTTCGATGTTGCCCAGGAACGGATAGCTGCCGGCGGCCATCCCGTGCACGCCGGCCGCGGTTGCCTCGTCGGCGCCGCGCTTGCTCAGCCCCGAGCTGAGGATGAACGCACCGGTCGCGAGCCGCGGCGGCAGGTGCCTTGCCTTCATCGAAAACCCCATGACCACTCCATCGCTCGCCGAACGGTTGCCTGCGCAACCGTACGACGGTCGGTTCCATGCCCGCCGTCAGGCCGCGCCCATCTCGGGGCTCTCGCCGTAGGAGTAGTCCGGCTGGGGATAGCGGGCGCCGGCAGCGGCGTCGAGCGGTGCGATGGCGTCGAGCCGGCGCAGGTCCTCCTCTGACAGCTCCACCGAGCAGGCGGCCGCGTTCTCGTCGAGGTAGCTGCGCCGTTTGGTGCCCGGAATCGGTACGACGTCCTCGCCCCGCGCCATGACCCAGGCCAGCGCGAGCTGGCCGGCGGTGCATCCCTTCTCTGCCGCCAGACGGCGTACCGCCTCGACCAGCGTCAGGTTGCGGGTGAAGTTCTCGCCCTGGAAGCGGGGGTTGTTGCGGCGGAAGTCGTCCTCGTCGAAGTCGTCGGGGGAGGTGATGGCGCCGGTGAGGAAGCCGCGACCCAGCGGGCTGAAAGGCACCAGACCCACGCCCAGCCGACGCGCGGCTGGCAGCACCTGTGACTCCAGGTCGCGGGTCCACAGGGACCACTCACTCTGCAGCGCTGCGATCGGGTGCACGGCCACCGCCCGTTCCAGGGAACGCGTGCTGGCCTCGGAGAGGCCGAGATGACGCACCTTGCCGGCAGTCACCAGCTCCGCCATCGCCCCGACGGTGGCCTCGATCGGCACCGTTGGGTCGACCCGGTGCTGGTAGTACAGGTCGATGACGTCGGTGCCGAGGCGGCGCAGGCTGGCGTCGCAGCAGGCCCGGACGTTCTCCGGCCGGCCGTCGACCGTCATGCCGCCGGCCGTCGACCGGCGAAGCGAGAACTTGGTGGCAAGGACGACTCCGGATCGCCGTCCCGCCAGCGCCCGCCCGACCAGCTCCTCGTTGTGCCCGTCGCCGTAGACGTCGGCGGTATCCAGGAAGGAGACCCCGAGGTCGAGGGCGCGGGAGATCGTCGCGATCGACTCGTCCTCGTCGGCCGTGCCGTAGGACTGGGACATCCCCATGCAGCCCAGACCCTGCGCCGACACGCGCAGGCCGGACCGACCGAGCTCGCGGGTGGGGATCGACGGGTCGGCCATCGACGACTCCTTCCAGGTCTGCGGGGGAAACTAGCGCGCATGCGGGTGGTGCTGGCGCCGGACTCCTTCGGAGGCACGCTGAGCGCCGTCGAGGCGGCCGAAGCCATGGCCCGTGGCTGGCGGGCGGCCGTGCCGGAGGTCGAGATCGAACTTGCGCCGGTCAGCGACGGCGGCCCGGGCTTCGTCGACGTGCTGCACGCATCACTCGGCGGCGAGATCCGGGGCGCAACGGTAACCGGGCCGCTCGAGGACCCGGTGATGGCGCAGTTCCTGCTCGATGGCGGCACGGCGTACGTCGAGTCGGCGCAGGCCTGCGGGCTGCATCTCCTACCGGCCGAGCGACGGGACCCCAAGCGGACGACGACGTACGGCGTGGGGGAGCTGGTCGGCGACGCGCTCGATGCCGGTGCCCGGCAGGTCGTGATCGGGCTGGGTGGATCGAGTACGAACGACGGCGGTGCTGGGATGCTGGCCGCGCTGGGGCTGGCGCTGCTCGGTTCGGACGGGCGGACGCTGCCGCCGGGAGGCGGCGCGCTGACCGGTCTGGAGCGGGCTGAGGTGTCCGGTCTGGATGCCAGGCTCGGGTCGGTCGACCTGGTGGCCGCCACCGACGTAGACAACCCGCTGCTCGGACCGGCCGGTGCGACGGCGACGTTCGGGCCGCAGAAGGGCGCCTCACCGGCCGACGTCGAGGCGCTGGAGGCGGCCCTGGCGCACTTTGCCGAGGTGCTCGGCCGGACGATGCCGGCCGCGGTCGAGGTGGTCGCGGCCCCGGGTGCAGGCGCCGCCGGCGGCCTTGGTTACGCCATGCTGGCGCTCGGCGCCCGGCGCGAGTCCGGTATCGGCCTCGTCCTGCGCCACACCAGGCTGGCGGAGCGGATCGCGTCGGCGGACCTGGTAGTGACCGGTGAGGGCAGCTACGACTGGCAGTCGCTGCGCGGCAAGGCGGTCAGCGGGGTGGCCGAGGCCGCCGCGGTCGCAGGGCTGCCGTGCCTCGTTCTGGCTGGTCGGGTGAGCGTCGGCCGGCGGGAGATGGCGGCGGCCGGCGTGGCGGCGGCGTACGCGCTGGTCGACTCGGCCGGGTCGGCGCAGCGGGCGCAGAGCCGGGCGGCCGAGGAGCTGGCGAACCTGGCCGAGCGGGTGGCCCGGCAGTGGTCGCGACGCGACTGAGCGTCCTGCCCGCACTGTGCGACGATGGGCTTCGACGGAATGCGCCGGCCGACGCGGCCGTTGCAGCACAGACGCCGTACGCCAATCTCCGCCCGGGAGCCTTCGACATGACCGTTTCGGACACCAGCACCTCGAGCGTCGCTCTCACCGACTTCGCCGCCGCAAAGGTCAAGAGCCTGCTCGATCACGAGGGGCGCACCGACCTGGCGCTGCGCGTTGCGGTCCAGCCCGGTGGCTGCTCCGGCCTGCGGTACCAGCTCTTCTTCGACGAGCGCAACCTCGACGGCGACAAGGTGACCGACTTCGGTGGCGTCAACGTGGTGGTCGACCGGATGAGCGCCCCCTACCTCGCCGGTGCCTCGATCGACTTCGTCGACACCATCGAGAAGCAGGGCTTCACCATCGACAACCCCAACGCCGGTGGGTCGTGCGCCTGCGGCGACTCGTTCCACTGATCCGCTGAGCACCGCCGCCGCCTACCTCGTCGGCGGCGTCCGGACGCCGATGGGCCGCTATGGCGGCGCGCTGGCGCGGGTCCGGCCCGACGACCTTGCCGCGCTCGTCGTCGCCGAGGCGCTAGCCCGGGCCGGAGTCGAGGCCGCGGCGGTCGACGAGGTCGTTCTGGGGGCCGCCAACCAGGCCGGCGAGGACAACCGCAACGTCGCCCGGATGGCCGCTCTGCTGGCGGGGCTGCCGGCGGAGGTACCCGGCTACACGGTCAACCGACTCTGCGCCTCCGGGCTGACCGCGGTGGCGAACGCGGCGCAGGCGGTCCGTTCCGGCGACGCCGACGTGGTGGTGGCTGGCGGGGTCGAGTCGATGACCCGGGCGCCATGGGTGACCTCGAAGCCCGGTACGCCGTGGGCCAAGCCTGGCGAGATCGCCGACACCGCGCTCGGCTGGCGCTTCACCAACCCGCGGATGCCGGCCCTGGACGGTGCCAAGGCGACGTACACGATGGGCGCGACCGCCGAGGAGGTGGCCGAGCTCGACGGGATCTCCCGCGAGGACTCCGACGCCTTCTCGCTGCGCAGCCACGAGCGGGCGGTCGCCGCCGCCAAGGACGGTCGCTTCGACGCGGAGATCGTGCCGGTGGAGACTCCGGACGGTCCGGTGACCGACGACGAGGGGCCGCGCGCCGACACCAGCCTGGAGCGGCTGGCCCGGCTGAAGCCGGCGTTCCGGGAGGGCGGGGTGGTCACGGCCGGCTCGTCGAGCCCGCTCTCCGACGGCGCCGCCGCGATCGTCGTGGCCAGTGCGGACGCCGTCCGCCGACACGGGCTGACACCGCGGGCACGGCTGGTGGCCGCCGGCAGCGCGGGAGTGCCACCCCATCTCATGGGGCTCGGCCCGGTGCCGGCGACGGAGCAGGTGCTGGCCCGCGCCGGCTGGGAGGTCCCGGATCTCGACGCGGTAGAGCTCAACGAGGCCTTCGCCGTCCAGTCGCTGGCCTGCATCGACCGCCTCGCCCTCGACCCGGACCTAGTCAATGCCGACGGCGGCGCCATCGCGCTGGGTCACCCGCTCGGCTGCTCCGGCGCCAGGCTGCTGGTCACGCTGCTCGGCAGGCTGGACCGCACGGGGGGGCGGCGCGGGCTCGCCACGCTGTGCGTCGGTGTGGGCCAGGGCGTGTCGGTCCTGGTGGAGCGGATGTGAGCCGCCGCCTACCGGCTCGCAACCGGCCGGCTGGGTAGTCTCGACGCTCGTGCCCATCGCCGTCACCGGGTCGATCGCGGTCGACCACCTGATGACCTTTCCCGGGCGTTTCGCCGACCAGCTTCTCGCCGACCGGCTGGACCGGATCTCGCTGTCGTTCCTCGTCGACGACCTGGAGATCCGTCGGGGCGGCGTGGCCGCCAACATCTGCTTCGGGCTCGGAGCACTCGGTCTGCGTCCCGTGCTCATCGGAGCGGTCGGGCAGGACTTCGCCGACTACCGGTCCTGGCTCGAGCGGCACGGCGTCGACACCGACTCCGTGCACGTCTCGGAGCGCAAGCACACCGCCCGGTTCCTGTGCACAACCGACGCCGACCACAACCAGCTCGCCTCCTTCTACGCCGGCGCGATGTCCGAGGCGAGGGAGATCGAGCTCGGCCCGGTCGCCGAGCGGGTGGGCCGGCTGGACCTGGTTGTGGTCAGCCCGAACGACCCGGCGGCGATGCTCCGGCACACCGGGGAGTGCAGGCAGCGTGGCATCCGGTTCGCCTCCGACCCCTCGCAGCAGCTGGCCCGGATGGAGCCCGCGGAGATCCGCCAGCTGATCGACGGAGCGGCCTACCTGTTCACCAACGAGTACGAAGAAGGTCTCATCGAGGCCAAGACGGGGTGGACGTCAGCGGAGGTTCTCGACCGGGTCGGCGTGCGAGTCACGACCCTGGGCGCCAAGGGGGCCGTGGTGCATGAGCAAGGACAGCCCGAGATCCGGGTGCCGGTCGTCCCCGAGGAGCGGCGCACCGATCCGACGGGGGTGGGCGACGCCTTCCGGGCGGGCTTCCTGGCCGGGATCGCGTGGGGGGTGGCCCACGAGCAGGCCGCCCAGGTGGGCAGCCTGCTGGCGACGTACGTGATCGAGACCGTCGGCACGCAGGAGTACGTCGTAGCGCCCGCGTCGTTCCTCGCCCGGCTGGCCGCGGTGTACGGCGACGCAGCGGTCGAAGAGGTGCGCCCCCACCTCACCGGCACTGCGGCGGGTGCCGGCTAGCTCCGGGCGACCCGCGAGGCATCGTCCGTGCCGCGCCCTCCTACCGGTGCGAGAAGGGCGCCGGGGGCTGGGTTAGTCTGGCGCCGCACCGCGACCGCATCGGCACCGGAAGGCGATTCGTGAGGCCGTTCCAATCCGCCAGCCGCGGCCGGCTGGCCCTGATCGCGCTGTCGGGGCTGGTGATGCTGACCGCCACCGGCTGCTCGAAGGAGGAGTGGAGCCGGTTCGGGTTCCCCCAGCCGATCACCAAGCAGGGGCCGCGGATCCTGGGTCTGTGGCAGGGCTCGACCATCGCCGCGCTCGCGGTCGGTGCGTTCGTGCTCGCCCTGATCCTTTTCGCGTCGTTCCGCTTCCGCAAGCGCGGCGACGCACTCCCGCCGCAGGTGCACTACAACCTCCCGATAGAGGCGCTCTACACCGCGGTCCCCCTCGTCATCGTCTCGGTCCTCTTCTACTTCACCGCGGTCGACGAGGTCTACGTCAACAAGCTCTCCAGCCGCCCCGACATGACTGTGAACGTTGTCGGCTTCCAGTGGAGCTGGCAGTTCGACTACCAGGAGAGCGGCCTGACGATCACGGGTAGGCAGGGTCAGCCGCCCCAGCTGGTGATCCCGACCGGGCGCAAGATCTTGTTCAACGAGACGTCGCCGGATGTCATCCATTCCTGGTGGGTGCCCGAGTTCCTCTTCAAGCGGGACGTCATCCCGGGTCGAAAGAACAAGTTCGAGGTCACCGCCGACCGGGAGGGGACCTTCGTCGGACGCTGTGCGGAGTTCTGCGGCCTCTACCACTCCCGCATGTTGTTCAGCATCAAGGTGGTGAGCTCGGCGGAGTTCGACCGGTTCATCCAGACGGCGAGAGCATCCGCGCAGGCGGGGACCAGTGACATCTACACCATCTCGGACGCCTCAGGGAGCTCGCCGTGACGATGCTCGAGCCGAGGATCGCCGCCCCGTCGGTGACCCGGCAGGTTCGAGTCCAGCCGGGTAGCCGGGTGGTCGCCTGGATCACCACGACAGACCACAAGGTGATCGGCTATCTGTACCTGATCACCTCGTTCGGGTTCTTCCTGGCCGCGGGGCTGATGGCGGAGCTGATGCGCACCGAGCTAGCCCGGCCGGGGCTGCAGGTGCTCTCCGAAGAGCAGTACAACCAGCTGTTCACCATGCACGGCTCGGTCATGCTGCTCTTGTTCGCGACGCCGCTGTTCGTCGGCTTTGCCAACTTCATCATGCCCTTGCAGATCGGTGCTCCAGACGTCGCCTTTCCGCGGCTGAACGCCTTTTCCTACTGGCTGTTCCTCTTCGGCGGCCTGATAGTTCTCGGCGGCTTTCTCACCCCACAGGGTGCGGCCGACTTCGGCTGGTTTGCCTACACCCCGCTGAGCGACGCCATTCGTTCGCCGGGCGTCGGGGCCGACATGTGGATCATCGGGCTTATTCTCAGTGGTCTGGGGACGATCCTCGGAGCGGTGAACTTCATCACGACGATCTTCACCATGCGGGCCCCCGGCATGACGATGTTCCGGATGCCCATTTTCACGTGGAACATCCTGTTCACCTCCGTGCTCGTGCTGATGGCCTTTCCGGTGCTCGCCGCCGCGCTGGCCGCGCTGGAGGCCGACCGGAAGTTCGGCGCCCACATCTTCGACGCCGCGAACGGTG
>JBPCOX010000063.1:0-9527 GCA_050999825.1 Mycobacteriales bacterium | reverse complement strand
CGCGAGTACGGCGAGCGCATCCCGGTCACTCTGATCGACGGGCGTGAGCACGACTTCTGGCGCGTGGACGAGGCGCGGCTGCGCGCCGCTCTCGCGCCTTAGCCCGCCGTGGGCCTCAGTGGCAGGCCTCGGTGCCGGCGTCGGTGAAGGTCTCGCCCGCCTCCGGCACGAACCGCCAGTCATAGGAACCGGACCGCAGCGTGAGCTTCAGTACGCCGAAGGTGCTCGACCGCACCTCGCTGTTGGGAGCAACCGTGGTGAACCCGTCGAGCTCCTCGCCGCCGGTCCCGACCACGAACTCGCGGATGCCGCGGTTGGGACTCGCCGCTCCGGCCGGCGTCTGGGGCGCGAACCGCTCGTAGTTGTGCCGGTGCGCGTTCAAGATGATCTCCGCGCGGGCGGCGTACAGGGCCCGCCACAGGGCGGCGGTCGCGCCCACGGCGGCGGGCTGCGCGGAGGAGAAGCGCGGCTGGTGCCAGTAGGCCAGCGTGCACGCGGCGGGGTGCGCGGCGAGGTCGGCCCGCAGCCACGACTCCTGTGGCGAGCCGGCGGCGCAGCCGCCCACCTTGGGGCAGTTGGCGTTGAGCGCGACGAGGTGCCAGGAGCCGACGTCGTAGCTGTAGTAGCCCTTGGCCGGGTCGCCGGCGGCGGCGCCGAAGTAGGAGAAGTAGCCGGAGGCGCCGGCGGTGAGGTACTCGTGGTTGCCGGGCACCGGGCGCGCGAGGCCGTTGAGACGGCCCCAGCTGGCGTCGTAGGAGCCGCGGAGCTCCGCCAGCGTGGCCGACTTGTACTGCAGGTCGCCCAGCGGCAGTACGGCGGCGAGCCCCGCACCGACCATCAGGTCGGAGGTCGCCTTCATGTGGCAGCGGGTGGCGCTGCCGGCCCCGCCGTGGAAGTCCGGGTCGCTGGCCGCGCAGGCGATGTCGCCAGCGGCGGCTACGACTGGGGCGGCCGCCTCGACCGTCGCCGCCGAGAGGCGGACCGGCGCGGCCTGGACCGGTGCGGGCTGGAGCGGCCCGGCCGCCGCCAGGCCGGCGGCGAGGGCCAGCGAGGGGATAGCCGCCCGCAGAGCCCGCCGCCGCATCCCTGCCCCCTTCCGTCGTGGTGATCGCTTCGGACAGCATCGCAGCTGGCCGGTGAGCACGGAGGCCCTTTCGTCGACTTTGTGCGTTCGTTCACAAGTGACGTACGCTGGCCCGGCAACCTCAGCCCGCCGCCACCGGAGCCGCTCCCCGTGACCGTCAACGGCAGCAGGCCGGTGCACCCCGCCGGCCGCGTCGCCCTGAACGGGCGCGCCATCCCGGACGCCACCGTCGCGCGGCTGCCGGTGTACCTGCGCGCCCTGCTCGTCCTCGCTGAGGACGGCACGACGACGGTGAGCTCCGACGCGCTAGCCGGTGCCACCGGCGTCAACAGTGCCAAGGTGCGCAAGGACCTCTCCCATCTCGGCTCCTACGGCACCCGCGGCGTCGGCTACGACGTCGAGTTCCTCGTCTACCAGATCTCCCGCGAGCTGGGCCTGACGCAGCGGTGGGCCGTCGCGATCGTGGGAGTCGGCAACCTGGGCCAGGCACTGGCCAACTACGGCGGCTTCGCCTCGCGAGGGTTCCGGGTGGCGGCGCTGATCGATGTCGACGCGGCCAGGGTCGGGGAGCGGGTGACCGGGTTGTCGGTGCGCCACCTCGACGAGCTGTGCACGGTGGTTCGGGAGGAGACCGTGTCGATCGGGGTCATCGCCACCCCGGCAGCGGCCGCCCAGGACGTCTGCGACCGCCTGGTCGCGGCCGGCGTCCGCAGCATTCTCAACTTCGCTCCTGCCGTGCTCTCCGTGCCGGCCGGCGTCGACGTACGCAAGGTCGACCTGTCGCTGGAGCTGCAGATCCTCGCGTTCCACGAGCAGCGCAAGGCTGCCGCCCCGGCCGCTGTGGCCCGAGTTCCAGGTTCGCTGGCCCGGTGAGCGTCCTCGCCGTCGGGCTGAGCCATCGCAGCGCGCCCGTCCCACTGCTCGAGCGGACGGCCGTGGCCGCCGACGAGCTGGCCAAGGTGCTGCACGAGCTCCGCGATGCGCCGCACGTCGGGGAGTCGCTGGTCCTGTCCACCTGCAACCGGGTCGAGGTCTACGCCGACGTGGACAAGTTCCACGGCGGCGTCTCCGCGGTGTCCGAGCTGCTGGCCCAGGTCTCCGGCGTACCGCTTGAGACGCTGACTCCGCACCTCTACGTCCACTACGAGGACCGGGCGGTCCAGCACCTGTTCTCGGTGGCGTGCGGGCTGGACTCCATGGTCGTGGGCGAGGACCAGATCCTCGGCCAGCTGCGGACGGCCTACCGCGTGGCCATCGAGGAAGGCGCCACCGGCCGCGTGCTCGGCCCGCTCGTGCAGCGGGCGCTGCGGGTGGGAAAGCGGGCCCGCTCGGAGACCGAGATCGACCGGGCCGGTGCCTCACGGGTCGGCGCGGGCCTGGAGCTGGCCGCCGCCGCGATCGGCCCGCTCGCCGGCCGGCCGGCACTGGTGGTGGGGGCCGGCTCGATGAGCGCCCTGGCGGGGGCGAGCCTGCGCCGCGCCGGGGTCGGGGAGATCACCGTGGTCAACCGGAGTGCCGCCGCCGCCGAGCGTCTCGCCGCCACCCTGGACGGCCGCGCCGTCGGCCTCGACCGGCTGTCGGAGTCGATGGCCGGGGTGGACCTGGTGGTGTCCGCGACCGGCGCGGCGGGGACCGTGGTGGGGGAAGACGCTGTCGCGGCCGGCGTACGGGCGCGGTCCGGGCGGCCGCTGTTCGTGCTGGATCTCGCGCTGCCCCGGGACGTCGATCCCGCCGTCCGGACGCTGCCCGGCGTCACGGTGGTCGACCTCGAGGTGCTGAGCGCGGCGCTGGCAGGGGGGCCGAGCTCGCGCGAGGTCGAGGCGGTACGCCGGATCGTCGCCGAGGAGGTCGGAGACTTTCTCGGCGCCCAGCGGTCGGCCCGGGTGGCCCCGACCGTGGTGGCGCTGCGGTCCAAGGCCGCCGACGTGGTCGACGCGGAGCTGGCCCGGCTGACCGGCCGGTTGCCCGATCTGGACGAACGTTCCCGTAGGGAGGTGGCCGACGCGGTGCGCCGGGTTGTGGAGAAGCTGCTGCACGGACCGAGCGTCCGGGTCAAGGAGCTGGCCGTCGAGCCGGGCGGCGACTCCTACGCCGAGGCCCTGCGGAAGCTCTTCGACCTGGACCCGGCCGCTCCGGGGGCGGTCGCGCGCGCCAGCGTTGGCGTCGAGTCGGCGGAGCTGATGTCGTGACCCTGCTCTCGACCGCCGGTACGACGTTGCGACTGGGAACCCGGCGCAGCGCGCTCGCCCGGACCCAGTCCGGCTCGGTCGCCGCGGCGCTGGGCCGTGCCGGCACCGCCGTCGACCTCGTCGAGGTGAGCACGCTCGGCGACCGCAGTGCGGCCGCCGTGGCGGAGCTGGGTGGCACCGGGGTCTTCGTCACCGGTCTGCGCGAGCAGCTGCTCGAAGGCGCGGTCGACCTCGTCGTCCACTCGCTGAAGGACCTGCCCACGACGCCGGCTCCGGGCCTGCGGCTGGCCGCGCTGCCGCAGCGGGAGGACCCCCGCGATGCGCTCGTCGACCGTGCCGGCCGGGCGCTCGCCGAGCTTCCCGCGGGCGCCACGGTGGGTACCGGCTCGCCCCGTCGTACCGCCCAGTTGCTCGCGCTCGGCCTGGGCCTCGTGGTGGTGCCGGTCCGCGGCAACGTCGACACCCGGCTGCGCCGGGTGGCCGACGGTGAGCTCGACTCGGTGGTGCTGGCGCGGGCCGGGCTGGCCCGGCTCGGCCGGCTCGGCGAGGCCACCGAGGTGCTCGACCCCCTGCAGATGCTGCCGGCGCCTGGCCAGGGGGCACTGGCGGTGGAGTGCCGCGACGACGACGAGTCGCTGGCCGAGCTGCTGGGCCGACTCGACCACCCGGACACCCGTGCTGCCGTGACCGCCGAGCGCAGCCTGCTGGCCGCGCTGGAGGCGGGGTGCACCGCTCCCGTCGGCGCGCTCGCCGACGTGGCGGAGGGCGAGACCGGAGAGTCCGAGATCTACCTGCGCGCAGTCGTCCTGGCACCGGACGGCTCGCGCTCCCTTCGACTGTCCGCCACCGGACCGGCCACGACGGCTGGGGACATCGGCCGGTCCCTGGCCGCCGACCTGCTTGCCGCGGGTGCGGCTGATCTGATGGAGAACCGGTGAACCGTACCCGTACGCCGAGGAAGAACCCGACCGGGCGCGTCGCCTGGGTCGGCGCCGGCCCGGGCGACGCCGGGACGCTGACGGTGCGCGGAGCGGAGCTGCTGGCGGCCGCCGAGGTCGTCGTCGTCGACCCTGCCCTCTCCGACGGGCTGCCGGCGCGGCTGTACCCCGGCGCCGAGATCGTCGCGCCCCACTCCGCGCCGGGCGCGGTCGGCCGGCAGGTTCTCGCCGCGGCCCGCGCGGGGCGCGACGTCGTCCGCCTCGCGGCGGGGGACCCGTTCCTCGACGGCGCCGCGGCGGCCGAGGCCGAGCCGTGCGCCAAGGCCGGGGTCGCCTTCGAGATCGTCCCCGCCGTCAGCCTCCTGCTCGGCGCGGCGATCTACGCCGGCGTGCCGCTGACAGGGGCGCGGCTAGGGGTCGACGTGGTCGCCGCACCGACCCCCGAGGATGCCGGCACCGACTGGGGTGGGCTTGCCGCCAGCCGCCGTACCGTGGTCTTTCCGGCGACTGCCACCAGCGTCGGAAAGCTGGCCCGGCGCCTGCTCGAGTGCGGCCGCGCCGGTGACACACCGGTCGCCATGACATGGGCGGCCGGCCGGGCGGACCAGCACACCGTCGTCTCCACCCTCGAGGCGATCGAGAACGAGGCTGCCGACACCGGGCTCCAGGACGTCGCGGTCGTCGTGGTGGGGGAGGTCGTGCGGCTGCGCGAGCGGCTGTCGTGGTTCGAGTCGCGGCCGCTGTTCGGCTGGCGGGTGCTCGTGCCCCGGACCAAGGAGCAGGCCGGCGAGCTCTCCGACCGGCTCCGCGCCTTCGGGGCGGTGCCGGTCGAGGTGCCCACGATCGCGGTCGAGCCACCCCGGACGCCGGCACCCATGGAGCGTGCGGTCCGTGGGCTGGTGTCCGGCCGCTACCAGTGGGCCGCGTTCACCTCGGTCAACGCGGTCCGGGCCGTGTGCGAACGGTTCCAGGAGGTCGGCCTCGACGCCCGGGCCTTCGCCGGGGTGAAGGTCGCCGCGGTCGGGGAGGCGACCGCCGGCGCACTGGTCGACTTCGGCATCCGGCCCGACCTGGTGCCCTCCGGCGAGCAGTCCTCCGAGGGGCTGCTCGCGGACTGGCCGCCGTACGACGACGTGCTGGACCCCATCGACCGGGTGTTCCTGCCGCGGGCCGACATCGCCACCGAGACCCTCGTCGCCGGCCTCAAGGAGCGCGGCTGGGCGGTGGACGACGTCACGGCCTACCGCACCGTGCGGGCCGCCCCGCCCGCGCCGGAGATCCGCGAGGCGATCAAGGCGGGCGGCTTCGACGCGGCGGTGTTCACCTCGTCCTCGACCGTGCGCAACCTGGTCGGCATCGCGGGCAAGCCGCACGCCGGCACCGTCATCGCGGTGATCGGCCCGCAGACCGCGCGGACGGCCGCCGAACTTGGCCTGCGGGTGGACGTCGAGGCGTCCAGCCCGTCGGCGGCCGCGCTGGCCGACGCCCTCGCCGAGATGGCGGCCGAGCGCCGCGACGCCGGTGAGACGGCCCGCCCCTCGGTGCGGGCGGCGGCCAAGGGCAAGAAGCCGCGGTGACGGCACCCTATCCGGCCGGGCGGCCGCGCCGGTTGCGGCGTACACCGGCCCTGCGGCGACTCGTCGCCGAGACCCGGCTGCACCCCGCCGACCTGATCCTGCCGTTGGTCGTCAAGGAGGGCATCGCCGAGCCGGCGCCGGTGGCCTCGATGCCCGGGGTGGTGCAGCACACCCGCGACTCGCTGCGCAAGGCCGCCGCGGAGGCGGTCCAGGCCGGCGTCGGCGGGCTGTTGCTCTTCGGCGTACCGGCGGCCAAGGACGCCCGCGGCTCGGGCGCCGACGACCCGGCCGGCATCGTGGCGCTGGCGCTGGCCGACCTGGTGGCCGAGGTCGGCGACGCGACCGTCCTGGTCAGCGACCTCTGTCTCGACGAGTACACCGAGTCGGGCCACTGCGGCCTGCTGACCGACTCGGGGGAGGTCGACAACGACGCGACGCTCGAGCGGTACGCCGCCATCGCCGTCGCCCAGGCCGCGGCCGGGGCGCACGTGGTGGCCCCGAGCGGCATGATGGACGGCCAGGTAGGGGTGATCCGCGCGGCGCTGGACGGTGCCGGCTTTGCCGAGGTGGCGATCCTCGCCTACGCCGCGAAGTACGCGTCCGGCTTCTACGGCCCCTTTCGCGACGCCGCCGAGTGCGCCCCCCGTTTCGGTGACCGGGCGGCCTACCAGCAGGACCCCGCCAACGGCGACGAGGCGCTGCGGGAGGTGGCGCTGGATCTCGCCGAGGGCGCCGACGCGGTCATGGTCAAGCCGGCGCTCGCCTATCTCGACGTCGTACGCCGGGTGGCCGACGCTGTCGACGTGCCGGTCGCGGCGTACTCCGTCTCCGGTGAGTTCGCGATGGTGGAGGCCGCGGCGGCGAACGGGTGGGTCGACCGCGAGCGGGTCATCCTGGAGTCGCTGACCTCGATCCGCCGAGCCGGTGCCGATCTGGTGCTGACCTACTGGGCGGCCGAGGTCGCCGGCTGGCTGCGGTGACGCGGTCGATCGAGGCGGTGCTGCTCGATGTCGGCGGGGTGTTCCTGCTGCCCGATCCCGGGACGCTGCTGCCCACGCTTCGGGCCGCTGGCGCCGAGCCGGACGAAGAGACGATGGCGCGGGCGCACTACGCGGCCATTGCGGCGATGGACCGGAACGGTCCCGACTGGGACCTCTACCGAGCCACCCTGGCTCGCCGCGCCGGCGTAGCGGAGGCCGAGGTGCCGGCCGCGGCCGAGGCGCTCGGCGAGTTGTTCCGGACCGCGGGGGAAAGCCTCTGGAGCCGGGTGGTCCCGGGGTCCATCGACGCCCTCCGGCGGCTTGCCGACGCCGGCGTCGCCCTCGGGGTCGTGTCGAACGCCGCCGGCACGATCGCCGAGCTGCTCGTGGCCGGGAAGATATGCCAGGTCGGTGCCGGCGAAGGGGTGCCGGTCACGATCGTCGTCGACTCGCACGTCGTCGGGGTCGCCAAGCCCGATCCCGGGATCTTCGCGATCGCGCTGGACCGGCTCGGCGTCTCACCCGACCGCGCCGTGCACGTGGGCGACACCGCCCACGCCGACGTCGAGGGCGCGCTGGCGGCCGGCGTACGGCCGCTGCACCTCGACCCCTACGGGGACTGCCCGTACGACGGCGCCCACCATGAGCACGTCCGCTCGCTGGCCGAGGTCGTCGGGCTCGTGCGCGCCGCGAACGCCTGAGCCAAGCGTGCACACAACCGGCGGGAGCTCGGCCGGTGCGAGCGTCAGACCCGGTCGGCTGCCGGCGCGGACGGGTCGGTCGTGTGCAGGAGTGGTGCCGGCCCGCCGTTGCCCGCGTCGGCAGGGGTCGGTGCCGCCGGCGCCGGCGTGACCACCGAGCCGGCTGGTGGGGCAGCCACGGGTCGCCGCGGCGGTACAGCAGGGAGCGGGGGCTCCACCCGTGGCCCGGCCACCGAGCCGAGGGCGCCGGTGATGCCTTCCAGCGCCCGGGTGAGCTCGCTGGGCACGATCCAGACCTTGTTGGACTCGCCCCGGGCCACCTGCGGCAGCATCTGGAGGTACTGGTAGGCAAGCAGCTTGGGGTCCGGGTCGCCCTCGTGGATCGCGGCGAACACGGTGCCGATCGCCTTGGCCTCGCCCTCCGCCTCGAGCATCTGGGCCTGCCGGCGGCCCTCCGCACGCAGGATCGCGCTCTGCTTCTCGCCCTCCGCGGTGAGGATCTGCGACTGCTTGACGCCCTCTGCGGTGAGGACGGCCGCCCGCTTGTCGCGGTCAGCCCGCATCTGCTTCTCCATCGAGTCCTTGATGGACACCGGCGGGTCGATCGCCTTGATCTCCACCCGGTTGACCCGGATCCCCCACTTGCCGGTGGCCTCGTCCAGCACCCCCCGCAGCTGGCCGTTGATCTGGTCCCTGGAGGTGAGCGTCGCCTCGAGCGCCATGCCGCCGACGACGTTGCGCAGCGTGGTGACGGTGAGCTGCTCGACCCCCTGGATGTAGTTCGCGATCTCGTAGGTGGCGGCCTTGGCATCGGTCACCTGGAAGTAGATGACCGTGTCGATGCTGACGACCAGGTTGTCCGCCGTGATCACCGGTTGCGGCGGGAACGACACGACCTGCTCCCGCAGGTCGATCATGTCGCGGATCCGGTCGACGAAGGGGACGACGATGTTCAGCCCGGCGTTGAGCGTGCGGTTATAGCGTCCCAGCCGCTCGACCACGCCGGCCCGAGCCTGCGGCACGATCCGCACCGTGCGCGCCAGCACCACCAGGGCCAGCACCGCGAGGACCACTACGACGATCAGCCCGTCCATGAGCTCTCCGATTCCAGTACGAGTGCGGTGGCGCCCTGGATCGCCAGGACCTCGACCCGGGCGCCGGGCTCGATGACCGAGCTCTCGTCGTAGGCCCGTGCCGACCATGTCTCGCCGCCGAGCTTGACCCGCCCGCCGGACCGGTCCACCCGCTCCAGCGCGACCCCGGAGCTGCCAACCAGCGCCGCGGTGCCCGAGCGGAGCTCGTGGGGGTTGCGCAGGTGCCGGCGGGCGACCGGGCGGACGACGGTCAGCAGCCCCAGCGATCCCACCGCGAAGGCGAGGATCTGCAGCGCGAGGCCGCCGCCGACCAGAGCCACCAGGGCGGCGGCCAGCGCGGACAGCGCGAGCAGCCCGAGAATCAGGGTCAGCGTGAGGACCTCCGCGACGCCCAGCGCCGCGGCGATGACGACCCAGAACACCCAGGCGGGCATGGGTTCATGGTAGTCCACGGCGTCACCGCAGTGATCGTCGAGCTCGGGACGGGTGCGGTTGGCAGGATGGCCCGCATGACGCCGTACGACGACCGCCCACCGCGTTCCGCGGCCCTGTTCGACCGGGCCATGGCGGTCGTCCCCGGCGGCGTTAACTCGCCGGTGCGCGCGTTCGCCGCGGTGGGCGGCACACCGCGGTTCATGGCCAGCGGCCGCGGGCCTTACCTCACCGATGCCGACGGCCGCGAGTACGTCGACCTGGTCTGCTCGTGGGGGCCGATGATCCTCGGCCACGCCCACCCGGCGGTCGTCGAGGCGGTGCAGCGGGCGGTGGCACGGGGCACCAGCTTCGGTACGCCGACCGAGGGCGAGGTCGAGCTGGCGGAGGAGATCGTCGCCCGGGTGCAGCCGGTGGAGTCGGTCCGGTTGGTCAACTCGGGCACCGAGGCCACCATGTCGGCGATCCGGCTGGCCCGCGGCTGCACCGGCCGGGCCAAGGTGGTCAAGTTCGCCGGTTGCTACCACGGTCA
>JBPCOX010000033.1:0-7548 GCA_050999825.1 Mycobacteriales bacterium | reverse complement strand
ACCGGTCGCATCCACGGGGCCAGCCACTCCCTGGTCGACTACAACCGGGCCGGCATCCCGCTGGTGGAGATCGTCACCCGGCCCGACCTGCGCTCGGCCGACGCGGCCCGCGCGTACGTGACGCAGCTGCGGGAGCTGCTCCGCGGACTCGGCGTCTCCGACGTACGGATGGAGCAGGGCTCGCTGCGCTGCGACGTGAACGTCTCCCTGATGCCGCGTGGCTCGACGACGTACGGCACCCGCAGTGAGAGCAAGAACGTCAACTCGCTGCGGTCGGTGGAACGGGCGGTGCGCTACGAGGTCGAGCGGCAGGCGGCGCTGCTGGCGGTGGGAGAGCGGGTGGTGCAGGAGACCCGGCACTTCCACGAGGACTCCGGTACGACGACGTCGGGCCGCAGCAAGGAGGAGGCCCAGGACTACCGCTACTTCCCGGAGCCCGACCTGGTGCCGGTGGCGCCGGCCCGCGAGTGGGTCGAGAGGCTGCGTTCGGAGCTGCCCGACCCACCGGCGGTAGTGCGCCGCCGGCTGGCCGAGTCCCTCGGCGCCGGCCCGGACGAGCTGGCCGCGATGAGCAACGCCGGCGTGCTCGACCTGGTGGCGGCCACCGCGGTCGCCGGCGCCCCGGCGGCGGAGGCGCGCAACTGGTGGCTCGGCGAGCTGTCCCGCCGTGCCAACGAGGCGGGCGTCGAGCCGGCCGAGCTCTCGATCACGCCCGAGCAGGTAGCCCGGGTGACTGCCCTGGTCGCCGGCGGCACGGTCACCAACAAGCTGGCCAGGGACGTGGTCGACGGCGTACTGGCCGGCGAGGGGTCACCCGACGACGTGGTCCGCGACCGCGGCCTGCGCGTCGTACGGGACGACTCGGCACTCGGTACGGCGGTGGACGAGGCGATCGCGGGTGCTCCGGACGTGGCCGAGAAGATCCGCGCCGGCAAGACCGCCGCGGTGGGGGCCCTGGTCGGCGCGGTCATGAAGTCCACCCGCGGCTCCGCGGACGCCGCCCGCGCTCGCGAGCTCATCCTCGAGCGTCTCGGCGCCGGCTGACTCGGCCCCTCCACCGGCCGCCCGCCTCCACACGGCAGCCCGACCAACCGGCAGCATCGTTGTGACTTCTACCTGAGCGTTTCGCCGATTTCCTCCTGCTGAGGTCACAACGTCCGGCGGACCGGGTGGTCTGGTGGGAGCTCAGCCGGGTCAGGCCGGCACGAGCGGGATGCGCACGATGCGGTCGTCGTCGGCGACGGGGTCACCCCGGCCGTCCCGGTTGCTGGTCAGCACCCAGAGCGAGCCGTCCGGCGCCAGGGCGACGTGCCGCAGCCGGCCGAAGTCGCCGACGAAGAGCGGCTGGGGCCGCCCGAGCCCGCCACGGCCGTCGAGCGGGATGCGCCAGAGCCGCTCACCCTTGAGGGCCGCGACGTAGAGGGAGCCGCCCGCGATGGCGGCGCCGCTGGGGGAGGCCTCGTCGGTCGACCAGGTGACCAGCGGATCACGGAAGGCCGGCGGGCCGCCGGCGCCCTCGACCTGCGGCCAGCCGTAGTTGCCGCCGGCGACGATGCGGTTGACCTCGTCGAAGCGGTTCTGGCCGAACTCGCTGGCGAACAGCCGGCCCGCCGGGTCGAAGGCGAGCCCCTGCACGTTGCGGTGCCCCCGGCTGAAGACCAGCGAGCCGGGCACCGGGTTGTCGGCCGGCGGCTTGCCCTCGGGCGTCATCCGCAGCACCTTGCCGCCGAGCGAGCCCAGATCCTGCGACCGGCCGCGCTCCGCGGCGTCACCGGTCCCGGCGTAGAGCATGCCGTCCGGGCCGAAGACCAGCCGGCCGCCGTTGTGGATGCCGGAGACGGGGATGCCGCTGACCAGCACCTGTTGGGGCCCCGGTCGGTCGCCGTCGAGCGGGAACCGCACGATCCGGTTGTCCCTGGCGGAGGTGTAGTAGGCGTAGACCAGCCGGTCGGTGTCGAAGCTTGCCCGTACGGCGAGACCGAGCAGACCTCCTTCGCCGCTCGCGTCCACGCCCGGGACCGTGCCGAGCACCTGCACCGATCCATCCCGGCGTACGCGGAGCAGCCGCGCGCTGTCGCGCTCGCTGACCAGCGCGTCCCCACCCGGCAGGAAGGCCAGCCCCCAGGGGGCCGCCAGCCCGCGGACGAAGGCTTGCGGCGTGCCGGGGCGCAGGGGTGGGGTCGCAGTGGAGGCATGGGGGCTCGGGCCGGCCGGCCCGGCGCTGGGTGGGGTGGCGCTGGGGCTCGAGCTCGGCGGGAGCGGGGCGGCCCGCCCAGGCGGATCGCCGTTGCCGTCGTTCGAGCAGCCGACGGCGAGCACCGCGGTCGCCACGAGGGCCGCGCCGACCCGGACGGAACGTGACATGCCCAGCGCAACGCCTTGCTGCCCCGCGGCGTTCCGTCGCCCGTGGCACGATCGCCGCCGTGGCTGGCTCGAGGCGTGTGGTCATCCTGGTTCCGCACCGCCAAGGCGCGGCGCTCATGGGTCCGCTGCCCGACGGCGTGCACGTCGAGGTCTGGAACGGCAGCGGCGAGCTTCCGGGCGACGCCGCCGAGGTCGAGTTCCTCGTGCCGCCGTTCCTCGACGGCGCCGACCGGAGTGAGCTGCTCGCCCGCCTCCCCGCGCTGCGGGTGATCCAGACGTTGACCGCGGGAGTCGACTCGCTGGTCGACTCGGTGCCCGAGGGTGTGACGCTGTGCGACGCGCGCGGCGTCCACGACCTGAGTACGGCGGAGTGGGCGGTCACCGCGATCTTGGCCGCCATCCATGACTTCCCGCGGTTCGCCCGCGCGCAGGCGGTCGGGGAGTGGGTGGAGGGGTTCACCGACGTCCTCGGCGGCAAGCGGGTCCTCATCGTCGGCTACGGATCCATCGGCGCAGCGATCGAGCGCCGGCTGTCGGGGTTCGAGGTGGAGGTCACCCGGGTGGCCCGCCGTGCGCGTGCGGGCGTGGCTGCCGTCGAGGAGCTGCCCGACCTGCTGACCCGGGCCGACGTGGTGGTGTTGGTCGTGCCGTTCACCCCAGCCACCCGCGGGTTGGTGGACACCGACTTCCTGCGCCGGATGCCCGACGGCGCCCTGCTGGTCAACGCCAGCCGTGGGCCCGTCGTCGACACCGACGCGCTGTTGGCCGAGCTCGCCGCCGGCCGGCTCACGGCGGCCCTGGACGTCACCGACCCGGAGCCGCTGCCGGCGGGACACCCGCTCTGGACGGCGCCCGGCCTGCTGCTCACTCCGCACGTCGCCGGTTCCACCACGGCGTTCAAGCCGCGCGCCTACCGCCTGGTCCGCGAGCAGCTCGAGCGCTACGTCGCGGGCGAGCAGCTGGAAAACGTCGTCACCGAGGGGTACTGAATGCACGCGAACACGGCGACCCGCGCGGTGGTGCTCGTCGCCGAGGAGCTCTCGGCGGCCGCCCTCGAGCTGCTGGCCGCCGACTTCGACGTACGGCGGGTGGACGGCACCGACCGGCCCGCGCTGCTGGCCGCGATGGCCGACGCCGACGCGGTGGTCGTGCGCAGTGCCACCAAGGTCGACGCCGAGGCGCTGGCCGCCGCTTCTCGGCTGCGGGTGGTGGCCCGGGCCGGCATCGGGCTGGACAACGTCGACGTCGCCGCCGCCACCAGCGCCGGCGTACTGGTCGTCAACGCTCCCACCGCCAACATCGTGAGCGCCGCCGAGCACGCCATCGCCCTGCTGCTCGCCTGCTCCCGCAACGTCGCCGCGGCCGATGCCGCACTGAGAGGCGGCGTGTGGGCGCGGTCCAGGTTCACCGGCGTGGAGCTGGCCGACAAGGTGGTCGGCATCGTCGGGCTCGGCCGGATCGGCGTACTCGTGGCGCAGCGGCTGGCGGCCTTCGACGTGACCCTGCTCGGCTACGACCCCTACGTCCCCCCTGCCCGGGCCGCCGAGGTCGGCGCCCGGCTGGTCTCCCTCGACGAGCTCCTTCGTGAGAGCGACTTCATCACGATCCACCTGCCCAAGACGCCGGAGACCTTGGGTCTTATCGGCGAGCGCGAGCTCGCCGTGGTCAAGCCCGGCGTACGCATCGTCAACGCCGCCCGCGGTGGGCTGGTGGACGAGCTCGCACTCGCCGAGGCCATCGCCAGCGGCCGGGTGGCCGGCGCCGGCGTGGACGTGTTCGAGACCGAGCCCACGACCGAGAGCCCGCTGTTCGATCTGGACTCCGTGGTCGTGACCCCGCATCTCGGCGCCAGCACCACCGAGGCGCAGGACAAGGCCGGTACGGCGGTGGCGCGGTCGGTGCGGCTGGCGCTGCGCGGCGAGTTCGTGCCGGACGCGGTCAACGTGCAGGCGGGTGGCGTGGTCGCCGAGGAGGTCCGGCCGATGCTCCCGCTGGCCGAGAAGCTCGGGCGACTCGTGACCGCCCTCGCCGGCGGCCTGCCGTCGAGCCTGGCCGTCGAGGTGCGCGGCGAGCTGTCGGCGTACGACGTCAGCGTGCTGGTGCTGGCAGCCCTGCGCGGGCTGTTCACCGATGTGGTCGAGGGAGCGGTGACCTACGTCAACGCACCGCTGCTCGCCGCCGAGCGCGGAGTGCAGGCGCGGCTCACGACCGCGGCGCACAGCCCGGACTACCGCAGCGTGCTGACTGTGCGCGGCGCGCTGGCCGACGGTGGGCAGGTGACCGTCTCGGGGACGCTCACCGGCCCGCGGTCGACCGAGAAGCTGACGGAGGTCAACGGCTTCGACGTCGAGCTGGATCCGGCCCGGCACCTGGCCTTCCTGCGCTACCACGACCGGCCCGGGGTCGTCGGTGCGGTCGGCCAGGTCCTCGGCGCTGCCGACATCAACATCGCCAGCATGCAGGTGGCCCGACGATCCCAGGGCGGCGAGGCCCTCATGGTGATCACGGTCGACACCGCCTTGCCGGCCGGTGCCTTGGCGGAGATCGTCGGGCGAGTCGGGGCGTCCTCCGGCCGTACGGTGGACCTGTCCGAGGGCTGACCGCCCGGCCGATCGATGTGGTGCAATCGTGCTCGAGGACCGCGACCGAGGAGCAAGCCGTGCCGATCACGCCGACCGAGAAGATCTGGATGAACGGCGAGTTCGTCGCCTGGGACGACGCCAACGTGCACTTCCTCAACCCGACGCTGCATTACGGCTGGGGCGTCTTCGAGGGCATCCGGGCGTATGAGACGCCACGGGGCCCGGCCGTCTTCCGGCTCACCGACCACATCGCCCGGCTGTTCCGCTCGGCGAAGGTCTACCTGATGACGCCGGACTTCACCGAGGAGCAGATCGTCGAGGCCGCCAAGGAGACGGTCGCGGTCAACAACGTCGAGGCGTGCTACATCCGCCCGCTGATCTACCTCGGGTACGGCGAGATGGGGCTCAACCCGCTGCCCTCGCACGTCGAGATCTCGATCGCCGTCTGGCCGTGGGGCGCCTATCTCGGCGAGGAGGCCATCGAGAACGGCTGCCGCGCGGTGGTCAGCTCCTGGAAGCGCAACGACATGAACATGATCCCGCCCGCGGCCAAGGCCTCCGGCCAGTACCTCAACTCCTCGCTCGCCAAGGTCGCCGCGGTCAAGGCCGGGTACGACGAGGCGATCCTGACCAGTGCGAACGGCCACATCGCCGACGGCTCCGGCGAGAACGTCTTTCTCGTGAAGAACAACCGGGTGATCACCCCGCCGCTGACCGACGGACCGCTCGGCGGCATCACCCGCGCTTCGGTCATGCAGATCGCCGCCGACGAGGGCTACGAGGTGGTCGAGGAGCACGTCGTACGAACCGACCTCTACCTCGCCGACGAGGCGTTCTTCACCGGTACGGCGGCCGAGATCGTCCCGATCATCGAGGTCGACGACCGACCGATCGCTGACGGCAAGCCCGGCCCGGTCACCCGGCACGTCGCGGAGCTGTTCCGCGCGGCGACCCACGGCGAGCTCGACCGCTACAAGGACTGGGCCGAGTGCGTCCGCGACTGAGCCGCTGGGGGCCAGCAGGCGGTGTCCATTTCTGTCTGTACGGAGCCGAGTGGGCGCGGTATCCTGCGCATGCCGACGGCAGTAGCCGCAGGAAGCGAGCCCGGCCTTTCTCCGGACGGTTGGGGGCCGGGCTTCGCGTTGACGCAGGTCGGTCACGACGTGACCCAGCGCGTGGACGGATGAAGTCGCCGGCGCCAGTCTGGGCCCCTGCCACAAGCCCATGCGTAAGGGGCGTGGCTGCCAGCATCTTCATCGCCGGCGAGGGGAGACGCTCGATAGGGGAGACGTCCATCCCGTGGCACAGCGTCGCAACCGCACGACAGGGGCGGGGCGTCTACAACCGACGCCACCGCCCCTGTCGGTCGGTCAGTGGCCGAAGCCGTGCGCGTCGAGCCAGCTCGAAACCTTCTGCGCGAACTCGGGGGCGGTCCGCTCGAGCGTCACACCGTGGCTGGTGGCGCCGATGGTCTTCAGCGTGACGTCGTTGCTGCCTGTGAAGAGCTGAGCCTGACGGGGTCCGGCCGGCGGCGGGAAGAGTGCGTCCTGCTGACCGATGATCACCAGCACCGGCACCTGGATGCGGTCGGCGAACCGGACGTTGGTGCGAGCTGCCGGCCCGAAGCTGGCCGTGTCGCCGCACGGGTTGCGGTTGCGCAGCTCGGTCGACACGTCGATGGTCTCGCGGTCGGCGTTGACGAAGAAGGCGTTGCGGAATGCGGTCACCGTCGGGGCGAAGAAGGCGTAACCGCCCGGGGCGGAACCTTCGGTCGACTGGCCACCGGTTCGGCAGATCCTGGCGTTGTAGGCCGCTGCCTTCTTTGCCGCGGCCGAAATGACCTGGTCGGAGTAGGAAGCGAGAATGATGCCGTCGACGTTGTTGAAGCTGTACGCCGTCAGCTCGGCGATCAGGCTACCGACGGAGTGCCCGGCGAGCACGACCTTGTTGAAGCTCGGCATCCGGCTGCCGCTGTCGCGGTCGGTGTAACTGCCGTTGCGCAGCTGGTCCACGATCTGGTGGGCCATGTCGGCCTGGCCGCCGAAGCAGGACTTGAACCCGTACGGCTTGTCGCTCGAGTCGTAGCCGAGCCGGTCGATGACGAGGGAGGTGTGCCCGGCCCGGGCCTCACGCTCGACGAAGCTCGCGCCCTGGACGTCGAGGGTCCAGAACCACTCACCGAGCTCCAGTCCATGCAGGTAGAGCGTGACCGAGCTGGCCCGCCCGATGGCGTCGCGCGGACCGACCAGATGACCACGGACCGTGTAGCTGCGGCCGTCGGTCGCGCAGGCGAGCTTCGAGCGGTTGACGTTGCGGACGCTGAAGCTGACCGGAATCGAGTTGGTCGCCGTACTGATCGACGTGCTGTTGGGCGACTGGGCCGATGAGCCGGACGCGGTCAGCGCCGGAAGCATCGCAATCGCCAGCGCGAGCGCGAAGAAGTGCATGAGCCGTCGTCTCAGTGCGGTCCTCCTAGGGTCATCCCGCTCCCTGCGGGCAGCGTCAACCCATCCAGCCGGCCGCCCGGGCTGCGGCGTACGGCTTCGACCCGAGTTGCGGAGGCCGGCAGTGCACCGCCACCCTCCGGATGAAGTCGCCGGCG
>JBPCOX010000292.1:0-5242 GCA_050999825.1 Mycobacteriales bacterium | reverse complement strand
GCCCGGCCCAGCGCCGCCTGACCGGCCACGTCCGGGCCGCCGGCCGCCGGCGCCGCGGCCCCCGCCCGAACCGGCGCGCCGGGCGGCACCCACGTAGTCGGCGAAGGAGTCGCGCAGCTGACCCGCGTGCTGGTCACACAGGTCGATTTCGTACGACGTACCGTCGAGCGCGAAATCGATGGTCGTGTCGCCGGTCGTGTCGTCGCCATGCAGGTCACATGTCAGTAGCACCTGGACGCGTTGTGCCATGCTCGCACTGCCCCTTTCCACTTCAGCTGTGCACGAGGAATGCTGCGGTCCACTAAGGCTAGCGGGGCGCATGCACGTGTGCAATTGCGCGGCCGTGTGTCGGTCGCATCTTTTCGGCGATTGGATTCCCGCCGGCTGGTGCCCGGCGGGCCGACTCCTACTCCGGGCGCACCAGCGGAAACGTGACGGTCTCCCGAATGCTGGCGATGCCGGTGAGGACCATCACCAGCCTGTCTATGCCCATCCCCATCCCGCCGAGAGGTGGCATGCCGTACTCGAGCGCCCGCAGGAAGTCCTCGTCGAGCGCCATGGCCTCGGGGTCACCGCCGGCGCCCAGCCTCGCTTGCTCGACGAGCCGGCGTCGCTGCTCGACCGGATCAGTGAGCTCGGAGAACGCCGGCCCGAGCTCGAGGCCGCGCACCACAAGGTCCCAGGTCTCGGTGAGCCGCGGGTCCTTGCGGTGGGCGCGGGCCAGCGGTCGGACCCGCGCGGGGAAGTCGCGGACGAAGGTCGGCGCCACGATCTCGGGCTCGACCAGCTTCTCGTAGAGCTCGAGCACCACCTCGTCCTCGACCCAGCCCGGCTGCAGCGCCACCCCGTGGTCACCGGCCCGCTTCCGCAGCGCGTCCAGCCCGGTGTCCGCGGTCACCTCGTGCCCCACGGCGGCCGAGACCGCCTCGTGCACGGTCACCGACCGCCACGGCGCGGCCAGGTCGATCTCGCCCCCCCGTTCGTCGGGTACGACGGTGCGCCCGATCGCGGCCTCGGCCGCCTCCACCACCAGCGACCGGGTGAGCTCGGCCATGGTGTCGTAGTCGCCATAGGCCTCGTAGACCTCGAGCATCGTGAACTCCGGGTTGTGCGTGGCGTCCATGCCCTCGTTGCGGAAGTTCCGGTTCAGCTCGAAGACCCTCTCGAGGCCACCGACCATCAGCCGCTTCAGATACAGCTCGGGGGCAATGCGCAGGAAGAGGTCGATGTCGAGGGCGTTCATGCGGGTCGAGAAGGGCCGCGCGGTCGCCCCGCCCCGAACCGGGTGCAGCATCGGCGTCTCGACCTCGAGGAAGCCGCGCACCGACAGCGACCGACGCAGCGAGCCGACCACCCGAGCCCTCGTCTCGAGCAGCTGCCGGGCGGCCGGGTTGACGATGAGGTCGACATAGCGCCGCCGGACCCGCGCCTCGGGGTCGTGAAGTCCCTTGTGCTTGTCCGGCAGTGGGCGCAGCGCCTTGGCCGTGAAGGCCCACCGGTCGACCCGCACCGACAGCTCGCCACGGCGCGACCGGACCACCTCGCCCTCGGCACCGACGAGGTCGCCGAGATCTACATCGGCCTTCCAGGCGGCCAGCGCCTCGGCGCCGGCGTGGTCTGCCGAGAGCATCAGCTGGATCTCAGCCGCGCCGTCGCGCAAGGTGGCGAAGCAGAGCTTGCCGCCGGGCCGGTTGAGGACCACCCGGCCGGTGACCCCGACCCGGTCCGCGGCGGCGGTGTCCGGCGGCAGGCCGGCGTAGCGCTCCTGCAGCCCGGCCGCGGTGGCGGTCCGGGGGAACCCGACCGGGTACGGGTCGGCGCCGGCGGCTCGCAGCCGGTCGAGCTTTTCCCGGCGTACGCGCAGCTGTTCGGGCAGCTCGTCGGGCTGGTCGCTCATGCGCGCTCCACGGCGTTGCGGTCGAATATCAGCCGGAGCCCGATCAGGGTCAGGTCCGGCTGGTGGGCGTCGATGCGGTGTACCTCCTCGAGCACCAGCGGCGCCAGCCCGCCGGTCGCGACCACCGTGACCTCGCCGCCGAGCTCGGCGGTCATCCGCTCCACCACGCCGTCCACCTGCCCGGCGAAACCGAACAGGACGCCGGCCTGCAGTGCCTCGACCGTGTTCTTGCCGATCACCGATCGCGGCCGCACCAGCTCGACCCGGCGTAGCTGCGCCCCCCGGGCGGCCAGCGCCTCGACCGAGATGTCGATGCCGGGGGCGATCGCGCCGCCGAGGTACTCGCCGCGAGCGCTGACCGCGTCGAACGAGGTGGCGGTGCCGAAGTCGACGACGATCGCCGGACCGCCGTAGAGATGGACCGCCGCGAGCGCATTGACGATCCGGTCGGTGCCCACCTCCTTGGGGTTGTCGGTCAGGACCGGTACGCCGGTGCGTACGCCGGGCTCCACGATGACGGCCGGCACGTCGGAAAAGTAGCGGCGGCACATCCCGCGGATCTCCAGCAGCACCGACGGCACCGTCGAGCACACGGCCACCCCGGTGACCGTCTCGGCTCTGGCGGCTCGGGACCGGTGCAGCAGAGCCGAGATCAGGACGCCCTGCTCGTCGGCGGTACGCCGCGCGTCGGTGGCGATCCGCCAGCGGTCGAGCAGCTCGGCGCCGGCGAAGACGCCGATCACCGTGTCGGTGTTGCCGACGTCGATGGCAAGCAGCACGGTCAGGCCGGGTCCGGTCCGGGCAGTGCCACCGCCTGGTTGTCGATCAGCCGGGTGCCTCCGACATAGGCGGCCACGGCGAGCAGCGCCGGTCCGGCGTGCCGGTCCGGTACGTCCGCCAGCAGGTCGGGGTCGACGAGCGCGATGTAGTCCATGCGTACGCCGGCCGCCGCGTCGAGGACGGCGCGCGCGGACCGGCGTACGGCCGCGGCCCCGTCCGCCGCTGCCGCGGCCCCGGCGGCCAGGGCCCGGGGGAGCGCTGGAGCGGCGGCGCGCCCGGCGCCATCGAGATAGCGGTTGCGGCTGGACACGGCCAGACCGTCCGGCTCTCGCACCGTCGGCACCCCGACGACGTGCACCGGGAGATCGAGGTCGCGAACCATCCGGCGGACCAGCACCAGCTGCTGAGCGTCCTTCTCGCCGAGCACCACCACATCGGGTGCCGTGAGGTGGACCAGCTTGGCCACCACGGTCAGGACTCCGTCGAAATGACCCGGTCGTGACGCGCCGCACAACCGGGAACCGAGCTCGCCGGCGGACACGGTCACCACCGGCGGCGCCGGATAGACGATCTCCCGCGCCGGCGCCCACACCAGCCCGGCGCCCGCCTCGGCGCAGAGCCGCAGGTCGGCCTCGAGCGTGCGCGGATACCGGTCGAGGTCCTCCCCCGGACCGAACTGCAACGGGTTGACGAAGATCGTGACGACGACCGAGTCGGCTAGCTCGCCGGCCCGGCGGACCAGCGCCACGTGGCCCTCGTGCAGGGCACCCATCGTGGGCACCAAGGCCACGCTGTCGCCGCGGCGCCGCAGGGTCGCCAGCCCGCGAGCCAACCCGCCACGGCTGCGGGCGAGTACCGGTACCGGCGTACGCGTGGCCTTCACGCCCGGGCCCCGTCCGAGGGCGTGGCGAGGACGCCGAGCAGGGTGGCCGCGGCGGCTGGTTCCAGCCGACCGGCCGCGAGCGCACGGTCGGCGGTCAGCCGGGCCAGCGCGACGTACGCCGGTACTCCTGCCGGCGCCGCTCGCCGCAGCTCGGCGAGGTGCGCGGCCACGCCGGCGGCGTCCCCACGGGCCACGGGTCCGGTCAGCGCCGCGTCACCGCTGCGCAGGGCGTTGTCCAGGGCGGCGCCTAGCAGCGGGCCGAGCATCCGGGCCGGCTCGGCCACGCCGGCGACGCGCAACAGGTCCGCCGTCTCGGCGACCAGGGTCACCAGGTGGTTGGACCCGGCCGCGAGCGCCGCATGGTAGAGCGCCCGGTCCTCCTCGGCGATGCGCACCGGCTCGCCGCCCATCTCGATCACCAGCGCCTCCGCCACCAGCACCAGCGGCTCCGGTGCGGTCACCCCGAAGGCGCAGCCGGTCAGCCGCTGCAGGTCCACCGACGAGCCGAGGAACGTCATCGCCGGGTGTACGGCGATCGGCAGGGCGCCCCGGCGGACGGCGGGCTCCAGGACGGCAACACCGTGCCGGCCACTGGTGTGCGCGACCAGCTGGCCGGGCGCGGCAAAGGCGTCGGTCTGCGCCAGCCCCTCGACGAGGGGGGCCAGTGACTCGTCGGGCACGGCCAGCAGCACCAGCGTGGACCGGGCGACCACCTCGTCGGCTGGCAGGAGCGGCGTACCGGGGAGCAGCTCGGCGGCCCGGCGACGGGAGGCGGCGGAGACGGCGCAGGCGGCCACGACCTCGTGCCCGGCCCGGACGAGCGCGGCTCCGAGCACGGACCCGACCCGGCCCACGCCGATGACGCCGACCGCCAGGCGACCGGGGCGTGGGGGTGGGGATGGGGAAGTCATCGTTGCTTTGCCGTTCCAGTCCTCGGTGGGTACCGGACGAATGCATGCTCAGGCTACCCGGTGCCACCGCGGCGCACGCGGCTGCGAGATGTTCGGAGGAAGGAGCGCTCGGGATGCAGTGGCGGGGGTGGCGGGTGGCCACCACGGCGGCGCTCTATGGTCCCGGCGGCTTCTTCCATCGACCCGAGGGCCCGGTCGGTCACTTCCGGACGTCGGTGTCCGCTTCGCCCCTCTTCGCCGCCGCCCTGCTGCGGCTCGCGGTCTCGGTCGACGAGGCCCTCGGCTCTCCGCCGGTCTTCGACCTGGTCGACGTCGGTGCCGGCCGCGGTGAGCTCCTCGTGACCCTCGGCGGGCTGGCCGACCGGACGGCACCGGCACTCGCCGGACGGCTGCGACGTACGGCGGTGGAACTGGCGCCGCGGCCGCGGGGCCTGCCGAGCGAGATCGGGTGGACGGCGGAGATCCCGCCGCTGCACGGGCTGCTGGTCGCCAACGAGTGGCTGGACGACGTACCGCTGGACGTGGTGGAGATGACCGGAAGCGGCCCACGGGTGGTCGAGGTCGACGCCACCGGTGCCGAGCGTCCCGGGGCACCGCCCGCTCCAGACGACGCAGCCTGGCTGGACCGGTGGTGGCCGCTGTCAGAGGTCGGCGCGCGGGCGGAAGTCGGCCGGCCGCGGGACGAGGCGTGGGCGGCGGCGGTCCGCCAGGTGCGGCGTGGCCTCGCTCTCGCGGTCGACTACAGCCACGGACGACTGGAGCGGGCGGCGG
>JBPCOX010000224.1:0-3314 GCA_050999825.1 Mycobacteriales bacterium | reverse complement strand
AGCGGCACGCCCTCGGTCGCGAAGCCGAACCGTCGGCCGCAAGCCGTCAGCGTGTCGAGGTCGCCGGCGGCCCGGTGCCCGTAGCGGAAGTTCCCCCCGACCACGACCGCCGCCGCGTGCAGCTGCTCGACCAGCACCGCGTGCACGAACTCGTCAGGCCCCAGCCGGGAGAACTCCGGCGTGAACGCCAGGACGAGCAGTACGTCGACGCCCATGCCGGCCAGCAGCTCGGCCTTGTACCTAGGAGCGGTGAGCACGGCCGGATGGCTCCCCGGGCGCACGACCTCGCTCGGGTGCGGGTCGAAGGTGAGGACAACGGTCGGCAGCCGCAGGGCCCTCCCCCGGCGTACGGCGCAGCCGACGATCTCCTGGTGGCCGCGGTGGACGCCATCGAACACGCCGATGGTGACCACGCAACGACCCCAGCCGGACGGCGTGCTGTCCAGCCCCCGCCAGCGCTGCACCCCGCTCCCTTCGTCGGTCACCAGCCTGCCACGCCGAGCCTTGTCCTAGATTGCGGTCCGTGGGCTGGGAGGCGACCCGCGCCGCCGTGGCGACCGGCGGCGCACTGCTGGCTGCCGTGGCGGTCGGCACGGTCATCCACGTGGTCATCCGCGGACTGGCGCGCCGGGACCCGCTGCTCTCGGTGCTCTCGGCGCGCTGCCGGCGGCCGTTCCGGGCGCTGCTCGTGGTCGTCGCGCTGCTGCTGGCCCGGCCGGAGCGGGGCGCGGACGACGCCACCGTCGACGTCGTACGGCACGCGCTGACGCTGCTGCTGATCGCGGTCGGCGCCTGGCTGTTCGCCCAGAGTGCCTTCGTCATCGAGGACGCCGCGCTGCGGCGCTACGACATCTCGGTGGCGGACAACCTGCGCGCCCGGCGCCTGCGCACCCAGGTCATCGTCGTACGCCGCGTCACCGTCGTGCTGACGTTCTTCACCGCGGTCGCCGCGATGCTGATGACCTTCCGGTCGGTACGCACGATCGGCGCCAGCCTGCTGGCCTCGGCGGGCATTCTCGGGATCGTCGCGGGCCTGGCCGCACAGACCACGCTGTCCAACGTCTTCGCCGGCCTGCAGCTGGCCTTCACCGACCACCTGCGCATCGACGACGCGGTGGTGGTCGAGGGCGAGTGGGGTCGGATCGAGGAGCTGACGCTCACCTACGTCGTCGTCCATCTCTGGGACGACCGTCGCCTGGTGCTGCCGACGACGTACTTCACCGCCAAGCCGTTCCAGAACTGGACCCGTAACGAGTCACGGGTGATCGGCACCGTCGAGCTCCACGTGGACTTCCAGCTGGCGGTCGAGCCGGTACGCCGCGAGCTCGAGCGGGTGCTGGCCGCTTCCCCGCTGTGGGACCAGCGGGACTGGGCGTTGCAGGTCACCGAGACGACACCCACGACGATGGTGCTGAGGGCGATGATGGGAGCGCCGGATGCCCCAGGAGCGTGGGACCTGCGCTGCGAGGTTCGCGAGAAGCTCATCGCCTTTGTCTGTGAGCACCACCCCGACGCGCTGCCCCGGGTCCGTACCGACGTGGTGGCACTGCCCGACGCCGGGTCGCCCACGTTCGCGCGCCACCGTCGCCGAAGTGGGCCCTAGAGCGCACCGCCTCGCTCCCGCAGCGCGCGCGCGAGCACCTCGGCGAGGTGCAGCGTCGACCGGCCGGCGCCGGACTCGACCTGGGTGCCGCAGCTGAACCCGTCCGCGACGATCAGGGTGTCGGCGTCGACCGCGCGGACCCGGGGCAGCAGGGCCCGCTCCCCTATCGCCATGCTGGTCTCGTAGTGCCTGGCGTCGAAGCCGAACGGCCCCGCCATCCCGCAGCAGCCGGCGTCGAGCAGCTCGGCGTCCACGCCCATCGCCCGCAGCAGCCCCAGGTCGGCGGTCATCCCGACCACAGCCTGCTGGTGACAGTGTGCCTGCACGATCGCGCGTGCCGTCAGCGGCGGCGGCGAGTAGCCCGCCTCGGCCAGGAACTCGGCCAGCGTGAGACTGGACCGGGCCAGCCGCTTGGCGTCCTCGTCGGCCGGAAACAGGTTGCCCAGCTCGTCCCGGAAGACCGACAGGCAGCTGGGTTCGAGCACCACGACCGGTACGCCGGCCCGGATAGCCGGCCGCAACACCGTCAGCACCTGGCGCAGCAGCCGCTCGGCGGTGTCCAGCATGCCGAATTCGTACAGCGGCCGCCCGCAGCACAGGATCCGCTCCGGGATGACGACCTGCTGACCGGCGTCCTCCAGGACCTCGACCGCCGCCCGAGCGACCATCGGTGAGAAGTGGTTGGTGAAGGTGTCCGGCCACAGCAGCACCTCGGGTGAGCCGACGTTGACCGGCTGCCGCGCCTCGAACCAGGCGCGGAACGTCTGGCTCGCGAAGCGCGGCACCGCCCGTGCCGGCGCGATGCCGCCGGCCCGCTTGACGAGCGTGGCGAGCACCGGCGCATTGGTCAGCGCGTTCACCACCCGCGGCACCCGCGAGGCCAGCCGGGCCGTCCAGTAGATCAAGCCCACCGAGTACGCCGTCCGCGGCCGCAGCCGGCCGGCGTAGTAGTGCGAGAGGAACTCCGCCTTGTACGTCGCCATGTCCACCGAGACCGGGCACTCGCCCTTGCAGCCCTTGCACGACAGGCAGAGGTTGAGCGCCTCCCGCACGTCGTCGTTGCGCCACGTCGCCGGCGTGACCTCCCCCTGCAGCATCTCGAAGAGCATCCGAGCTCGCCCTCGGGTCGAGTGCCTCTCCTCCAAGGTGACCATGTACGACGGGCACATGGTGCCGGCGTCGGTCTTGCGGCACCGGCCCACCCCGACGCAGCGGGTGCTCGCGCTGGCCAGGCTGCCCTCGTCGGCCGGAAAGGAGAAGTGGGTCCGGCCCAGGTCCACCGGTGAGTAGTCGGCCCCGAACCGCAGGTTCGTGTCGAGCGGGTAGGCGTCGATGACCTTGCCGGGGTTCATCCGGGCGTCCGGGTCCCACAGCGCCTTGAACTGGCGGAAGGCGTCGACCAGCTCGGCGCCGTACATCTTCGCCAGCAGCTCGCCGCGGGCCTGGCCGTCGCCGTGCTCGCCGGACAGCGAGCCGCCGTAGGACACGCACAGGTCGGCGGCGGCCGCCATGAACGCCCGGAACTTCGCGATGCCGGTGGTCGAGTGCAGGTCGAAGTTGTTGCGGGTGTGCACGCAGCCCTGGCCGATGTGGCCGTACCAGGCTCCGGTGTAGCCGTACTCCCCCCACAGCGCCTTGAGGTCGCGCAGATAGCGGCCAACCACCGCCGGGTCGACCGCTGAGTCCTCCCAGCCCTCCCAGTTCGGCAGCG
>JBPCOX010000192.1:0-4062 GCA_050999825.1 Mycobacteriales bacterium | reverse complement strand
AGGTCCGGCCCGGCCACCGAGAGCGCGGCGACCGCCACCGCGGCGTACACCCCGACGGCGAGGAGCAGGGCCAGCGGAATGGCCCGCGGAATGGTCTCCGCCGGGTTCTTGACCTCCTCGCCGAGGGTGGCGATCCGCGCGTAGCCGGCGAAGGCGAAGAACAGCAGGCCGCCCGCCTGCAGCACCCCGTAGACGTCCCCGCGGCCGACGCCCGACCAGCCGCCCAGGTGCAAGCCGCTTCCCGACCCGCTGGTGAGCACGGCGACCACGAAGACCGCCAGCGCGACCAGCGTGCACCCGAGGAGCAGGCGGGTGGCCGAGGCGGTCTTCGTGACGCCGCGGTAGTTCAGGGCGGCGACCCCGACCACCACCGCCAGGGCCACGGCCCGGTGCAGCCACGCCGGCCCCCCGACGGCGTACGCCGCGAAGGTCAGCGCCATCGCCGCGCAGGACGCCGTCTTGCCGATGACGAAGGCCCAGCCGGCGAGGAAGCCCCACCACTCGCCGAGCCGCTCCCGGCCGTAGACGTAGGTGCCGCCGGAGACGGGGTAGACGGCGGCGAGCTGAGCGGAGGCGACGGCGTTGCAGTACGCGACCACCGCCGCGATCCCCAGACCGAGGAGAATACCGCGCCCGGCCGCCTTCGCAGCTGGGCCAAGAGCCGCGAATACGCCGGTGCCGATCATCGAGCCGAGACCGAGGACGACCGCGTCGCCGGTTCCGAGCCGGCGCGCCAGCCCGGGGGTGGCTGCCGGCTCCTTATCCGGCATGGCGGGGGGCCGGCACCCGCGGCGTCGCCGTACCGGTCGTGGCCCCTGACGTCGGGTTCCGTTCCTTGGCCGCTTCGACCAGCGCTTGGAACAGCCGCGGGTCGTCGCCGGCCTCGGGATGCCACAGCACGCCGAGGGCGAACCGCCGGTCCGGCGTCTCCACCGCTTCAACCGTGCCGTCGCGCGCCCATGCGGTGGCGACGAGCCGGTCGCCGACCGCCTCGATGCCCTGGTGGTGGTAGGTCCGTACGTCGACCCGCTCGCCGAGCAGCTTCCGCACCCGGCTCCCGGTCGCGGTGGTGACCGGGTGCTCGCCGTACCGGCCCGGCGCCGGCCGGTGGCCGTCGTGGCCGACGACGTCCGGCAGGTGCTGGATCAGACGGCCACCGCAGGCCACCACCATGAGCTGCATGCCGCGGCAGATGCCGAGCATCGGTAGGTCCCTGTCGAGTGCGCCGGCCAGCAGCGCCAGCTCGGCGGCGTCCCGGTCGGGCCGGATGCCGCCGGTCCGGGGGTCCGGCGCCGCACCGTACCGGGACGGCGAGATGTCGGCGCCGCCCGCCAGCACCAGCCCGTCGAGCAGGTCGAGGGTCCGGTCGGCGGCTTCGGCGCTGGGCGGCAGCACCACCGGCCGGCCGCCGGCCCGGCTCACCGCCTCGACGTAGCGATGGGGGACCAGCGTGGTCACCGTGTCCCACACGCCCCAGCGGACCTGCTCGACGTACGACGTGATCCCGATGATCGGTTGCACGGCGGGCAGCCTATGCGCGCGCTGCGAGGCCGGACATAGGCTCCGCGGACCACCTACCTGGGGGAGATCTCGTGATCCTGGTCACCGGAGCGACCGGCAACGTCGGCAGCGCGCTCACCGCGGCGCTGTGCGAGGCCGGCCGGCCGGCCCGTGCGCTCGTGCGGACGCCGGAGTCGGCCGACAACCTGCGCGGCCTGGACTGCGAGATCGCGATCGGGAGCTTCGACGACCCGGCGTCTCTAGACGAGGCGCTGCGCGGCGTCGAGGCGATGTACCTGCTGACGCCCGCCGGCCCGCGGCAGGTCGACCAGGAGCGGAGCGCCATCGACGCGGCCGCCCGAGCCGGGGGCGTCCGGGTGGTCAAGCACGCCGTCCTCGGCTACGACGGCGGCATCGGAGCGATGGGCGACAGCCACGCGAAGAGCATCGAGCACCTTCGCGCGAGCGGACTGCCGCACACGATCTTGGCGCCTAACAGCTTCATGCAGAACTTCCTCCGCAGCGCCGCCCTGGTGCAGCAGCAGAGCATCCTGCCGCTGGCCGGCGGTGCCGCCGCCGTGAGTCACGTCGACGCCCGCGACGTCGCCGCGGTCGCCGCGCACGTGCTCGCCGGCGACGGTCATGAAGGAGCGACTTACCAGATCACCGGCCCGGAAGCCCTGACGTACGCCGAAGTTGCTGCGGAGCTGTCCACGCTGCTCGGCCGGGAGATCCGCTACATCGACGCGGCACCCGACCAGGCCCGCGAGTCGATGGTCGGCGCCGGCATGCCGGAGTGGTTCGCCGACGCTGTGGACGAGCTGATGGCGTCCTACCGGGAGGGCAACGGCGCCGAGGTGACCGACGAGGTCGAGAAGGCCACCGGCCGGCCCGCGCGCTCGCTGAGCCGGTTCTTCGCCGATCACCGCGCCGCCTTCGCCTGATCCGGCGGGAGGTAGCCTCGGGATCCCGTCCCGCCGACCCGAGGGTTGACCAGTCGTGCGCATCGCCAGGTTCTCCATCGGTGACGAGGTCGACTTCGGCGTGGTCGAGGGGGACGAGGTGGCGCCCATCACCGGCCACCCCTTCGCGCCGTTCACCTTCACCGGCTACCGCTATGCGCTGGCCGAGGTGCGCCTGCTCGCGCCGATCCTCCCGAGCAAGGTCGTGGCAATCGGGCGCAACTACGCCGAGCACGCTGCCGAGATGGGCGGCCAGGTCACCAGCGAGCCAATGATCTTCCTCAAGCCCTCGACCGCCGTGGTGGGGACCGGCGACGCGATCGCCTACCCCGCCTCGTCGCAGCGGGTGGACTTCGAGGGCGAGCTCGCGGTCGTCATGGGCCGGATCAGCCGCGACGTTCCCGCGGCCCAAGCCCTCGAGATGGTTCTCGGCTACACGTGCGCCAACGACGTGACCGCGCGCGACCAGCAGCAGACCGACGGCCAGTGGTCGCGAGCCAAGGGTTACGACACCTTCTGTCCGCTCGGTCCATGGATCGAGACCCAGCTCGACCCCGGCGACCTTGGCATCGTCACGACGGTCAACGGCGAGAAGCGACAGGACGCGCGCACGTCGCAACTGGTCACGCCGGTACCGGAGCTGATCGAGTACATCACCCGGGTCATGACGCTGCTGCCGGGAGACGTCATCCTCACCGGCACCCCGGCCGGCGTCGGCCCGGTGGCGGTCGACGACATCATCGAGATCACCATCGAGGGCATCGGCGCGTTGTCCAACCGGGTGGTGACCCGTGGCTGACGAGATCGGCGACCGGCCGGTCCGCGTCCGCTTCCCGCCCTCGCCCACCGGCGACCTGCACGTGGGCAACATCCGTACGGCGCTCTACAACTGGGCCTTCGCCCGCCACTACGGCGGCACGTTCGTCTTCCGGATCGAGGACACCGACCGCGACCGCAGCACCGACGAGGCGTACGCCGCCGCGATCGACACCCTGCACTGGCTGGGCCTCGACTGGGACGAGGGCCCCGAGGTGGGTGGCCCGCACGCGCCGTACCGGCAGAGCGAGCGGCTGGAGATCTACGCCGGCGTGGCCGCCCAGCTGCAAGAGAGCGGGGGGGCCTACCCCTGCTTCTGCTCACCCGCGGAGCTGGGGGCACGGCGGGAGGAGGCGCGTCGGGTCGGCCGGGCTCCCGGCTACGACGGCCGCTGCCGCGACCTGACGCCGCGGCAGGAGGCGGCCTACCGCGCCGAGGGACGGCGGCCGGTGCTGCGCTTCCGGATGCCGGCCGGCGTGATCACCTTCGACGACCTGGTGCGGGGTCCGGTCAGCTTCGACTCGGCGAACGTGCCGGACTTCGTCCTGTCCCGGGCCGACGGCCACCCGCTCTACACCCTCGCGGCGACCGTCGACGACATCCTGATGGGGATGACGCACATCCTGCGTGGCGAGGACCTGCTCTCCTCGACCCCGCGGCAGATCGCCGTGTACGCCGCCATGGGCGTGCCGAGCGAGGACTTTCCCCGGTTCGGCCACCTGCCCTTCGTCATGGGCGCGGACAACCAGAAGCTGTCCAAGCGCAACGGCGAGGTGTCGATCGC
>JBPCOX010000159.1:0-6101 GCA_050999825.1 Mycobacteriales bacterium | reverse complement strand
ACCGGCCGGGTCCCTACCAGCTCCAGGCCGCCATCAACGCAGTCCACAGCGACGCCGCGTCCGCGGCCGAGACGGACTGGTCCCAGATCCTCCGCATCTACGACGACCTGCTGGACCTCACGCCGACCCCTGTGGTTGCGCTCAACCGAGCCGTCGCGGTAGGAGAGGTGCACGGGCCAGCGGCAGCTCTGGCCGCTGTCGACAAGCTCGATCTCGGCAGCTACCACCTGTTCCACGCCACCCGCGCCGATCTGCTCCAACGACTGGGCCGCTACGCCGAGGCAGCCGAGGCGTACGCCGCCGCCCTGCCCATTGCCACCAACGCCGCCCAGCGCGCCCTCCTGGAGAGCCGTCGCCGAGAAGCGGCGGCTCGTTGACGGCGGCTCGCTGCTCTCGTACCGCCCGGCCCGTCGTGGTCCGACGCTGGGCTACCGGCGGCGAACGTGCGGCGTTACTCGCAGCCTGACAAGGCAGGACGGTTCGCATGCGGTGGCGACGCCGGTCCGGAGACCGCTGAGCGTCCCGGCGCGCTCCCGCTGCGGCTGCCGTGCGACTGCGGCGCGTGGACGCCGCTGGAATGCAGGACCACAATCGCCCGGGTGACGGATGAGCGGTCCGAGATCTTCACGAAGTTGGCGCCGGTGCTCAACGTGACCGACCTGGCGGCCGAGCGGGCTTTCTACGAGCGCCTGGGTCTACCGGTGATCTACGAGGGTGACGAGTACCCGGACTTCATCGCGTTCGGCACGAAGACCATCGACTTCGGGATCCAGGCGGCGTCAGGTCACAACGACCCGCCGAGTGTCCTGACCTGGCAGCTCGGTGTATCCGATGTCGACGTCGCCGCGGATCTGTGCCGGGCAGCCGGGCTGGACTTCACCACCGAACAGAACGACCCCGGTCCGGGCTGGAGCTATCGGCGGCTGATCCTTCGCTCGCCCAGCGGCTATCGGGTCGTCCTCGAAGGTCCGCCCGAGCAGTAGACAATCTGCCAGCGCAGTCCGCCACAGTCAGGACGCTAGGTACTGCTCGCAGGGGAACGGCACACGGGCCGACAGGGATGCACGTGCCTGCACGCCTCAACTGAGCAAGAGACGGCCGCGTTGCGCGTCGAGCTGAGCGCGAGGGCAGGTCGATGCAGGCGGTTGCCGTCAGGTCGTTGGCGACCACATCGACCGCACCGGCCGTCGCGGTGGCGGTCGGGGCTGCCGGCGTACGCCGAAAGCGCTGACTGTCCCGGCGGTTCCTCCTCCCGGTCAGGATGGCCGCGAGGTCGATGCCTTGTTGGCGAAGCGACGCCCGTACGGACCGCGGTGCTGGCGGTTCCAAGGCCGGAACCACCACAGCGCGATCCCGAGCCACAGCAGCGGGAACGGGAAGTGCCCGTGCGCCACGGCACCGATCGAGCCGACGACGGCGAGCGCGACCAGCAGCGGCAGGATCGGCACGAACGGGCCGTGCCGCCGGGCCCACGGGCCGGTGATCCCCGGACGCAGCCAAGGCGGCCCACCGCCGCCGCGCGGACCGGCTCCTGATGGGGCCGCAGCCTGTTGCGCGCCAACCCCGGCCTCGGGCAGGTCGGCCAGCAGGACCGGTAGCTCGTCCCGGTAGCGCGCAATGAGTGCCGTCTCCATCCGCTCGTTGAACTCGTGCGGCTCGAGCCGACCGGCCTCAAAGTGATCGCGGAGCTGCTCGACCGCCCGCTCGCGCTCGGCGTCGCTCGCCCGCATGCGGCCCGACTTACTGGTGCCGCCTGTTTCGTCGTCCTGCGTCATCGTGTCCTCCTGTCGAGGGTCTTCTGGACACCTCGAGCCTCCCTGCCGACGGCTCTCACGTCGTCGTACGGCGGAACCGTCTTGACCTACCGCAACGGGAGTACGCCGCCCGACGGTGGCTACGACAGACAGGCGGGTGACGGACCCGTCTCGTACGCCGTGCCGACGAGCTGCGGCCGGCCCCGGGCGCCCGGCTTGGTCACCCGGCAAGGTAATCCGTTGACTGTCCGGCCATCCCTCCCCACCCGTAGGCTTGTCGGTGGAGGCGTGTGGGTGCCTGGTGGCCCTCCTGGTCTTCAAAACTGGTGTGGCCGAGGATCTCGGTCAGGCGGGTTCGATTCCCGTCCGCCTCCGCTCAGGTTGCCGGCGTTGACAGCAGGTCACGGTCATGTTCTCTCTACGCGTCTAAGAAGGCCCGAAAGGCCCGGAGGCGGCCCATGGGTGATGTCCGCATGGGGATCCCCATGCGGACGCCGATAGCAGGTCAGATCAGTGAGGGCCAGATGGTGACGCCCGCGAGCGTGATGCGGTTCGGTCGGGGCGAGCGGGTACAGCTGGCCAACCAGACCGGCGAGCCGGTCGCCCTGGTCGCGGCGTTCGCCGCCAGCAGCTCCATGCGCGCGCTGGGCGGCTGGCCTACCAGCTACCAAGTTCGGATCACCGCCGGTGGCATTGAAGTCGACCTGCCGGAAAGGCCGGGAGCTACGGCACATGGCTGACACCGCCGACCAATCTGCCCGTCCCCGCCCCCTCGAGCGTCTCACCGGAGGTGGTGCAGAGCTATCGGTCGCAGCTGACAACGGGCGAGGATGTCGTTGATCCCACTACCTGGGCCGGCTCGGTTCCGCAGGCGCACGGCATCGCTCCACGCGTGCGCATCGGTCGCAGCAGGTGGTTCAACCTGCTCTGGTTACTGCCGATCGGGTTCGTGGTTCTGATCGTCGCCGTGGCGGCCGCCAAGGGCCTGCGCGGCACCCCGTCGGTACAGCGGTTCATCGAGCACTACCCAGGGACCGTCGAGCCGCCGAACCCCGAGGAGACCACAGGCCTGCCCGTCTGGGTGGGAGTGCAGCACTTCTTCAACCTGTTCTTGATGATCTTCATCATCCGGTCTGGCGTACAGATCCTCAGCGACCACCCGCGGCTGTACTGGACCCGGCACAGCACTCCGGGCAAGGACTGGTTCCGCGTCCAGAAGCCGGTTCCCGCCGACCCACTGTGGACGGCGAAGAAAGACTCCATCAGCCTCCCCGGCCAGCTGGGTCTACCGGGGATTCGGCACTCGATCGGGCTGGCCCGCTGGTGGCACCTGGGCATCGACACCCTGTGGCTGCTCAATGGCCTGGTCTTCTACGTCCTGCTGTTCGCGACGCCGCAGTGGCGGCGCTTGGTGCCGATGAGCTGGGACGTGTTCCCCAACGCCGTTTCGGTGCTGATCCAGTACCTGTCGCTGGACTGGCCGACCGAGACCGGCTGGGTGGCCTACAACAGCCTGCAGCTAATTGCCTACTTCATCACCGTCTTCGTCGCCGCCCCGCTCGCGCTGATCACCGGCCTCGGCATGTCGCCGGCACTGTCGACCCGCTTCAAGCGGATCAGCACCGTGCTCAGCATCCAGACGGCACGCTCGCTGCACTTCCTCGTGCTGGTCTGGTTCCTGCTGTTCATCCTGATCCACGTCACCCTGGTGTTCACCACCGGTCTGCTGCGCAACCTCAACCACATCTACGCCGGCCGAAACGAGGGCAGCTGGGTCGGTTTCTGGATCTTCGCGGCCTCGATGGTCGTGGTCCTCGTCGGCTGGGTCGCGGCCACCCCGTTCACCCTGCGACACCCCCGGGTGGTGCAGCGCGTCGGCTATGCGCTGATCGGGCCGATGCAGCGCCTGTTCGAGCACGTCGACGCGCAACCGGGCCAGTACACCGAGAAGGACATCTCTCCCTACTTTTGGCACAACGGGCAGTACCCGGACTCCGAGGAGTACAAGGCGCTGTTCGAGGACAACTTCCGGGACTACCGGCTGCGGATTTCCGGGCTGGTCGACAACCCCGTCGACCTCGACCTGGTTCGTCTGCGGGCGCTGCCACACCACGAGCAGATCACCCAGCACTTCTGCATCCAGGGTTGGTCGGGCATCGCCAAGTGGGGTGGAGTGTCGATGCAGACCATCATGGACCTAGTCAAGCCGCGGCCCGAGGCGAAGTGGGTCGTCTTCTACTCCCTCGGCGAGGGCGCCGACAAGGGCGTCTACTACGACGCGCACCCCATCGAGCAGATGAGCTACCACCTGACGATGCTGGCGTACGAGATGAACGGCGAGGCGCTGTCCTTCGGCCACGGCGCCCCGCTCCGGCTGCGTAACGAGACGCAGCTCGGCTTCAAGCAGGTCAAGTGGATCAAGGGCGTGGAGTTCGTCGCGCACTACTCGGAGGTTGGCGGTGGCTACGGGGGCTACAACCAGGACCACGAGTTCTTCGGCTACCGACAATCCATCTAGAGGTCAGATATCGCCGGAACCGACGGCTCGGCTCTGGGGCGCCGACGGCGTTCTTCTTAGTCGCATGCCGAGGCCGAAGAGTACGGCGGGCACGAAGGAGACCACGCCGACATGGTCCGCTCAACTGAACCTGCGAAGGAGAGGCTCGGATGGAGAAGTCGTCGTTGACCGCCCTGGCACGTCAGCAACTCACCCTCGCGCAGAAGGCGTCGAGTGGTCGGAGCTCCCAAACTGTGTATGGCGGTCATGAGCACGTGCTGCGGCAGACCGTGATCGCTCTCGCAGCCGGCCAGATGCTCGATGAGCATGAAAATCCGGGGGAAGCGACCGTCCACGTCCTGCATGGGCGCGTTCGGCTCGCGGCGGGCGACACGTCCTGGGACGGCTCGCCCGGAGATCTTCTGATTGTTCCCGACGCTCGGCACACGCTCGAGGCGCTGCAGGATGCCGCGGTGCTGCTCACGGTGGCCAAGCACCGCTAGCGCCAAGCTCCAACCGGCGGCTCAGAGGGACGCGAAGGTCCTCGTTCCTCGCGGCGCGCAGCCAGCCCAGGACAGGGCCGCCGCTCCATCTCGAACCTTGACCAACACGTTCTCGGGGCTCACCTGACCGTGTACGCGTGCAGTCCGTCAGGGCACCGAAGATGCGAACGAGCCAGGGGCCACTGGCGTGGTACGCGGCGGTGCGCCCCGGTCCCTGCCGAAAGGTGTCAGACCAGGCCGCAGATCTGCTCTCCGTTCAGACACCGCTGAATGAGCGAACCGAGAACGTCCTGGTCCCAGGCGTTGAAGAAGTCGCCATGCAAGGTTGTCCACGACCCCGACGACAGCCTGACGCGGCTGGAGCCGGCCGGGATCGAGCCGTAGTGGACCTCGATGTCGACCCGTGGCAGCGCGACCGGATGTCCCGCGGGGCAGCGGCCGCTGACCAGGTACGCCAGGTGGCTTCGGTGATCAGCGCTGTCCAGGTGCTTGCCGTCCCAGCACTCCGGGAAGCGGATCCGGTTGCGCAGCTTGTCTCCGGCGGCCGGATTGCAGGTCGGCATCGACGACTGGAACTGGGGCAGGTCGCCGGCACGGCAGGTCCATCCCGCCACGTCCACGGACTGCGGCCTGGTCGACGTCGGGTCGCCGGCGATCATCTTCAGCCCCGCCGGGATGTTGCGAATGGCCTGCGGGTCCCGGTTGGACGCGCGGTAGTAGACCTGCACCTCCTTCGGCGTCACGGCTTTGCCGTCCTGGTAGAGCACCGGAGCCCAGTACGCCGCCTTGTCGTGCATGTTCTGGCAGTTGGTGCCGGCCGCTCTGAGTGAGGACAGCGTCGAGTACGCGTTCGTGGACCTGTTGCCGAAGAAGTCGTGCAGATGGGCGGCGCCCGGCTTGCCCGGGTAGACGATGGGGTCGTCGGCGGCCCGGTCGCTCTGGAAGCACCGGACCTTGAACATCCCCGCCGCCGCCGCGGCTGCGGGCTGGGGGGATACGACTCCGGGAGCGGCGCCGACGGGCGCAACCGCCGCGGCAAGCAGCACAGCGGTGGAAAGGGCGGCGGCTCGACAGGACGAGCGCCCAAAGGAACGCGACATGGTGTCTCCGTCGCCTGCGGGGTTAGCTGTCGGGTTCGGGCTGGAGATGCCCGGTCGCTGGTGGCGACTTCACCCCGGGGCGCGCGGCGCCCGTTGGTTCCCCCGCTCCTGTCCAAGGCCTCGGCGACGGGCGCCCGCTGGACAGGATTCGGCGGCGGGCTCCGGCTACCCCGCAGGGGCAGCAGGCCCACCGTACGGGATGTCCGCCGGACAGGACCAGGGACGGCCATGCGGTCGCCAGTGGGCG